>SCRB01000969.1 GCA_004299545.1 Rhizobiaceae bacterium | reverse complement strand
GTGCCTGCTTTACGAACCAGGAGACCATTCCGGGATTGGCGCCGCAGCAGGAAACGGCGGTCGTGCCGCCCGGATGCTTCGCCTTTTCCTGCACCACCGTTTCGCGCAGCGCATAGTTTGTGCGCGCGGCGTTGTCGGCGTCGGCGTCGAGATAGAAACCGGCCCATGGTTCGACGACCGTATCGACATAAAGGACGCCGAGCTTGCGGCAGAGCTTCATGATGTCGAGCGAGGACGTATCGACTGACAGGTTGACACAGAATCCCTGACCTTCGCCCCTGGTGAGAAGCGGCGTCAGCAATTCGCGGTAATTTTCCTTCGTGACCGCCTCGCGGAGGAAGGCGATGCCGCGATCGTCGAGAAGCTTCCGGTTTTCGTCATCGGGATCGATCACGACCATGCGCGACTTGTCGAACCTGAAATGCCGCTCGATGAGAGGCAGCGTGCCGCGCCCGATCGAGCCGAAGCCGATCATGACGATGGGGCCGCTGATCTCTCCATGGATGGGCCAGTTCGCTTTCGCCATTCGTAAATCCCTCTCATGCAGGCATGTCGACTTGGGTGGCTAACCCATATGCCTGCCACAATAAAGGGCTTTCCCGAAACAGGGTTTCCGCCGAACGGACGCGTGCGGGAGCCGGGAGGTCCCGCTTCCCTTCAGTCGAGCGCCTCCAGTTCGGTAATCAATCCGTCGACGACCGACAGTCCTTTTTGCCAGAAAGCGGGATCGGAAGCGTCGAGGCCGAAGGGCTTCAGGAGTTCGGAATGGTGCTTGGTGCCGCCGGCCTTCAGCATCTCGAAATACTTCTCCTGAAAGCCCTTTTCGGCGTTCTGGTAGACCGCGTAGAGCGAGTTCACGAGGCAGTCGCCGAAGGCATAGGCATAGACGTAGAAGGGCGAGTGGATGAAGTGCGGCACATAGGTCCAGAAGGTCTCGTAACCTTCGCGCAGCCTGATCGCCGGACCGAGGCTTTCCGCCTGCACCTCCAGCCAGAACTCGCCGATCTGGTCCGATGTCAGTTCACCTCTCTTGCGCTCGGTATGGACCTTGCGCTCGAATTCGTAGAAGGCGATCTGGCGCACGACAGTATTGATCATATCCTCGACCTTCTGCGCCAGCATGGCCTTGCGTTCACGCTTCTCGCGCGTCTGGTCGAGCAGCGAGCGGAAGGTCAGCATCTCGCCGAAAACCGAAGCCGTTTCGGCGAGCGTCAGCGGCGTCGAGGCCATCAGGGGTCCCTGTGCGCCCGCCAGAACCTGATGCACGCCATGGCCGAGTTCATGGGCAAGGGTCATGACGTCCCGCGGCTTGCCCATATAGTTCAGCAACACGTAGGGATGCACCGACGGCACGGTCGGGTGCGCGAAGGCGCCTGGTGCCTTGCCGGGGCGTACGGGCACGTCGATCCAGCGGCGGTCGAAGAATGTCCGGGCGATATCCGCCATTTCCGGCGCGAAGCGGCCATAGGCGGAGAGCACCGTATCTTTCGCTTCGTCCCACGGAATCATCGCCTGCGGCGTGTCGGGGAGCGGCGCGTTGCGGTCCCAATGGTTCATCTGATCCATGCCGAGCCATCTGGCCTTCATCGCGTAGTAGCGGTGGGAAAGGCGCGGATAGGCCTCACGCACCGCGCTCGCCAGCGCATCCACCACCTCGCGCTCGACGCGATTGGCGAGATGGCGCGAATCCGCGATATCCTGGAAGCCGCGCCAGCGGTCGGAGATTTCCTTGTCCTTGGCGAGCGTATTGGTGATCAGCGTAAAGGAGCGCAGATTGGCTTTGAAGACGGAGGCGAGCGCTTCCGCTGCCTTGTGGCGGACTTCCGGATCGGCATCCTGGAGCTTGTTGAGCGTCGGTTCGAGCGTCAGTTCCTCGTCGTCGATTGCAAAGCGCAGGCTGCTCATCGTCTCGTCGAAGAGACGGTTCCAGGCACCGCGTCCGGTCACGGACTTTTCGTGGAAAAGCTGCTCGATGCGGTCTTCCAGCTGGTAGGGTTTGTCCTTCCGGAGGTCCAGCACCCATGGTCGGTAATGGCCGAAGGCCGGATCGGCATCGAGGGCGGCCGCGATTGCCTCGTCGCCGATTGTGTTCAGTTCCAGTTCGAAGAAGATCAGATGTGCACTGGCGTCAGTCATCTTCTCCTGGATGTCGCCATAGAATTTCGCCCGCTTCGGGTCGGAGGTGTCGCCCGAATAGAGCAGGCCTGCATAGGAATAGAGCCGCGCGATCCGCTCCTGGATCGCCTCGTAGGAGCGGAGCGCCTCGCCGAGCGTTCCCTTTTCACCGCACCCGGCTTC
This sequence comes from Rhizobiaceae bacterium, assembly GCA_004299545.1. Classification (GTDB taxonomy): domain Bacteria; phylum Pseudomonadota; class Alphaproteobacteria; order Rhizobiales; family Rhizobiaceae; genus Mesorhizobium_L. The sequence goes on along the minus strand of SCRB01000969.1, from coordinate 487 downwards.
TTCCGCCAAAGTGCCTTTCCAACGCGCTTCGAATGCGGCCGCGTCGGACGCAGCCTTTTCAAGGTCGCGCGCCAGTTCCGGAGAGTCCATCGCGGGGTAGAGATCAGCGAGATTCCATTCCGGCAAGTCGCCGGGAAGGTTCCTGCCGTCGGTCTTCGCCGCCGTCGCGTTTGCGCCGGACGACTGGCTCGGTTGGCCGCACTGGCTGTCGGTGAATGACATGATGCCCTCTTTTCAGCATTCGCTGGTCAATGATCGGAGAACGGAATTCCCGGCAGGCGGAAACAAATCATTCACCCGGTTTTCTGAAGCCTTTATTTAGAACCCTGTGCCAATCTGATCCAGATCGCAGCGACGATTTAGATATCATGACGCATAGCGTCCCAAACCATGCGTAAAGGCTCGATGGCAGGCACCGTTCTCATTGTCGACGACGATCCGGTCCAGCGCAGGCTGCTCGATGCGGTCGTCTCCAAATCCGGATACA
>SCRB01000968.1 GCA_004299545.1 Rhizobiaceae bacterium | reverse complement strand
GCGGGTCCCTGGCTGTTCATCGGCTGCACATGGGCCGGCCCCGCCGCTACGCCCATCGCCAGAGCCGTAGCCGCCGCGAGTGCCGTGATACGCGCCAGGCGCGGAAAATTCATCATCTCTTGTCGCTCTCTCAGAGGGCTGGAAGGGGAGTCGGCACCCTATCCGAAATCATTGTTACGGGAAATAAGGCGCGGTTACGGCGATCGCTCCCCCCTGCCTTCAAAGCTGCGTTATCGCCTGACCATCCAGACGATGCCGACGCCGATGGCGACCGATGCGAGGCCCGCAAGCCTGAGCGCCGGTTCGGGAAGGCCCGCGACCTGATCGGCGAGGCGCTTCGCCAGGTGCGGAACAAGGCCGTAAAGAACCCCTTCCAGGACCAGCACCAGGCCAAGCGCGTCGAGGAAATCCGTCATCGCCCTCCCGCCCGAGCTTATTGAGTGCCCGAGGGCGACGGCGAAGCGGCAGGTGCCGGGGAACCACCGCCAGCCCCGTTCCCGGCCGAGCCGTCCGGATTATTGAAATAACGGAAGAAGTCCGAATCTGGCGACAGGATCATCGTCGTCCCGGTATTGTCGAGAGCGGTCTCGTAGGCGCTCATGGAGCGGTAGAACTGGAAGAACTTCGGATCCTTCTCATACGCTTTCGCATAGATCTCGCTTCGCTTCGCATCGCCTTCGCCGCGCAGGACCTCCGATTCCTTGTTGGCTTCGGCGATGATCTCGACGGCCTCACGGTCAGCGCGCGCCTTGACGCGTTGCGCCGATTCGCGTCCGCGCGCTCTCAGCTTCTCGGCCTGCGCCAGGCGCTCCGCCTTCATGCGGTCATAGGTCTGCTGCGAAACCTCCTGCGTCAGGTCGGTGCGGCGGATGCGAACGTCGTCGATCTCGATGCCGAGCGACTTGGCGGCAGGCCGGATCTGGTCGCGCACCTCGCGCATCATCGACGCGCGCTCCTGCGACAGCGCCGCCTGGAAGCCGCGAAGGCCATATACGCGGCGCAGCGCGGCATCGAGACGCGTCTTGAGACGCTGTTCCGCCAGTGGCACGCTGCCCGAAACGCTTTGGCGGAAGAGGCGCGGATCGTCGATCCGGTAAGCCATGAAGGCGTCTACATCGTAGAACTTCCCCCCCGAAACCTGGACGCGCAGATTATCGAGGTCGAGACGCATGACGCGCTTGTCGATGTACTGCACCGTGTCGGCGTCGAAGAAGCCGAAGGGCAGCTTGAAATAAAGCCCGGGAGTGGTTTTCACGTCAACGATTTCACCGAAGCGCAGGACGATCGCCTGCTGGCGCGCGTTGACGACGAAAATCGACGAGTAGATCAGGATCAGGACGACCACGATCGCGCCAATGATGGCGGCAAGACGGTTCGACATCACTTGTTCTCCGTCGTTGCCGACGACGCACCGGTCTTCGGTGGCGCGGATGGAGCCGGGGCGGCGGCGGGCGCCGGTTTCTTCGCCTGTAAGGCCGGGAGTTGCAGGTAGGGCAGGATGCCCGGGCCGGAACCCGGCTCGACGATGACCTTGTTCGAATCCTTCAGGATCTTTTCCAGTGTCTCCAGATAGAGGCGTTCGCGCGTGACGCCGGGCGCCTTGACATATTCGTCATAGACCGAGGTAAAGCGCTGCGCCTCACCCTCGGCGTCCTGCACCACCCTGTTCTTGTAGGCGGCCGCGCCTTCGCGGATCTGCGCCGCGTCGCCGCGCGCCTGGCCGAGCTTCTTGTTGGAATACTGGTTGGCTTCCTCGACGAAACGGTCCTCGTCCTGCTCGGCACGCTGCACTTCGTCGAACGCGTCCGCGACCTCGTGCGGGGGCGCCGCGTCCTCGATCGAGATGGCGTTGATCTTGACACCGGCTTTGTAGGAATCGAGCGTCGCCTGGATGATGTTGCGGACACCGTCGGCAATCCCCTGCCGGTCGTCGCGGAAGATGTCCTGGGCCGGCCGGCGGCCGACGACCTCGCGCATGGCGCTTTCGGCGACCTGGTGCACCATGTCGTCGGGGCTTTCGACGTCGAAGAGATACTGCTTCGGGTTGGAAATCTCGAAGGCGACGGAGAATTTCACATCGACGATGTTCTGGTCGCCGGTCAGCATAAGGCCGCTCGACCCGGAATTGTCGGAACCGATGGAGATCAGCTTTTCGGCGGTGTTGACGATCTGCACCGTCTCGATCGGCCACCAGTGAAAATGCAGTCCCGGCTCGGCGATTTCGGCCTTCGGTACGCCGAAGCGCGATTCGACACCGAGTTCGTCCGGCTGCACCGTGTAAATGGCTTTGAATGTCCACAGCACGAGGAGAAGGAGAATCGCCAGCCCGATGAAAAACGGCGTAGAACGGCCGCCGCCGGGCAGGACGTGTTTCAGCCGGTCCTGGCCGCGGCGGAGAATATCCTCCAGATCCGGTGGCGACCCCTGGGGGCCGCTCGGCCGGGGCCCCTGCCCCCATGGCCCGCCGTTGCCGCCGCCCCCCCACGGGCCGCCGCCACCGCCGCTCTGATTACTCCAGGGCATGAGCTTCCTCTAAGATTTCGCGCAGCACCGGGCGACGCGGCTGAAATTGCTTCCGTTCCGGCCTCTTATAGGTATCGTGTCGCGTGCTTTCAACGCGGTGAGGCGCGTCATCATCGCAAATCGGAACGGATTCGCCCCAACTTCACCCGGGGCGCCGCCGGTAGACGACATGGCGCGTCGGATAATCGTCCTTTTCTCCCGCCGGCACGTCAACCGAGCTGGCGATATCCCAGACCTCCGGATCGATATCCGGAAAGAAAGTATCGC
>SCRB01000967.1 GCA_004299545.1 Rhizobiaceae bacterium | reverse complement strand
CGGCAGAGGCGCATCGGGCGCCGGCAGGCCCGTCACGCTCGCGGTGACGCAATTCGCCATCTGCGCGGCCATCGCCTTCGCCTGGGCGCTTCCTTTCGAAAAGATCGACCTCAGCGCCGTTCTCAGCGCCGCGCCGGATATCCTTTATGCCGGCATTTTCTCGGGTGGCATCGCCTTTACCCTGCAGGCCATCGGACAACGCTACACGACAGCGCCGCAGGCGGCGATCTTCCTATCCTCCGAATCGATTTTCGCGGCGCTCTTCGGCGCGCTCTTCCTCGGCGAACGGATTGCAGTCGCCGGACTCGCGGGTTGCGGCCTGATCTTCATCGCCATCATCGGCACGGAGATCCTGCCGGCCGTCGTCGGCGGCCGCAAGCTCACGTCACCGGCCGAATGACAGAGATGAACGACACAGCACCTGCAGGTGCGTCACGAATCGTTGCCTTTCGTGAAGCCCTTTATCGGAACCGGCAGGGGAAAAGCTCATTTCCCGCGCATGGGATGTTTTCGCAAAGCCGGACTTTTCCTCGTATTTTATGCGCTGGCGGCGACGCCTCCGGCCTTTCCCGCGGCCGCCGGCACTCCCGTCTTGCCCGACAAGGCGCCCGTCCCGACCCCATGTCCGAAGACACAATGTCCACAGACACGACATCCACAGGCGACGAGCGATGCCGGCAGCCCGGAACTGCCGGCCAAGGTGCCGAAACCGGTCGAAAAACCGGCACCTTCCGTCAAGGAAGCTATCGGGCGACTCGAGGAAAGACCGAAACTCGAACGGCCCTCCCCACCGGCGGCACCAGCCCAACTCGCCTGCCGGGCCGATCTTGAAAAGCTCGGCCTCGGTTTCACCGAAAAGCCGCCCGTGGCCGATCCTCTCGGCTGCGCCATCCCAAATCCACTGGAGGTCACAAGGCTTTCCGGGTCCATCACGATAAAACCCGCCGCAATCATGAACTGCGCCCTATCCGACGCACTTTCGCGTTTCATGACAGGGGTCGTTTCGCCGGAAGCGCAGAAAGTGTTCGGCTCGCCGGTGGCAGGCATAGAGCAGGCCTCCGCCTATGTCTGCCGCGACCGGCACGGTACGGAAACGATGTCCGAGCATGCCTTCGGCAACGCCATCGACATCGCAAGCTTCATCCTGAAAGACGGCACCGTCATCGACGTGAAGGACTATGCCGGGAGCGACCCCAAGTCACCAGCCTTCCTTGCCTATGTCCGCAAGGCGGCCTGCGGCCCCTTCCGCACGGTGCTCGGACCGGGCGCGGATGCCGATCATTCGCAGCATTTTCATTTCGATCTCGAGCCGCGCCACAGCCTGCAACCTTTCTGCCAGTAAAGAAGCTAGATTCCGCAGCGTCATGTGCCTGCCGCCGTTTCGCCGCATGCGTAAAGCGCCGTGCTGAGCTTTCCTTTACGTTTCGACCTTAGGGTCCTCCCAGGGACAGCTCCAGGGACGGCCGATGGCACCGTCAAATCGCGCATTCAATGCGCTTCTTCGCATATGGTCGCGGCAACGGGCAGCAACGCTCGTCGTTGCCGGCAGCGCTTTGTTATCCGCCTGTACCGTGAGTTCCGTCATGACACCGACCCCAATGGTCGATGTCGGCACCAGCACGGCGGCAATCACCGTTCCGAGTCGCGATGTCCTTGTAGAGGAACGGCAAAAGACGCCGAGGCGAACACCGCGGAACGTCTCCCTTTCGTCCGACAGCCCGGAAGCAATACGCATGCAATCGTCGCCGGAACCGGCACCAGCCGACTACACCGGAATGACCGAAGAGCAGGTCGCGCTCGCCCTGCCGGGTCCGCTCGACAGAACCGCGCCTGCCGCACTCCCCGAAAGCCACCGCAAACCGGCGTCAGGCTATCTGGAAGCGCCCGCACGCAGCGCCGCCGTGCCGCCGGCCGTACCCATCCGTCCCGCCGGACCGAAGGCGCCGGAAAAGCGCTATGCGGGATTGCCGCCTGCCCTGCCCGGCATCGCCGCTGCTCCGGCCGCCCCCCAGGCGCCGGGCCTGATGCCGGCCTCCGAAATCGAGCTGCGGCATGAATTGAA
>SCRB01000966.1 GCA_004299545.1 Rhizobiaceae bacterium | reverse complement strand
CGGGCTCCTGGAGCCGCCGAGCCGCATCGCCGGCGGAGAGATCCTGCTTTCCGGAGAGCGCATCGACAATCTCCCGGCGACGCAGATGCGCAAGGTGCGGGGTAAACGCATCGGCATGATCTTCCAGGATCCGCTGACCAGCCTCAACCCGCTTTATCGCATCGGCGATCAGTTGACCGAAACGATCCTGACCCATGAGCGCATGTCCGCCGCAGCGGCACGCGACAAGGCGGAGCAGCTTCTGGTGGAGGTCGGCATCCCGGCGGCAGGAAGGCGGCTTTCGTCTTATCCGCACCAGTTTTCCGGCGGCATGCGGCAGCGTGTAGTGATCGCGCTTGCTCTCGCGGCCGACCCTGAACTCGTCATTGCCGACGAGCCGACGACAGCGCTGGATGTGTCGGTGCAGGCGCAGATCATCGCGCTGGTCAAGCGCTTGTGCAAGGAGCGTGGCACCGCGGTCATGCTCATTACCCATGATATGGGTGTTATCGCGGAAACGGCGGACAGGGTCTGCGTCCTCTATGCCGGGCGGTTGGCCGAGATCGGCACCGTCGGCGCGGTGGTGAAGCGCCCCCACCATCCGTATACGGCCGGGCTGATGGCGGCGATCCCGTCGCTCGCTGACGACCTGGATGCGCGCCTCGCACAGATACCGGGCGCCATGCCGAGGCTCGATGCCATTCCGAAAGGCTGCGCCTTCAATCCCCGCTGCACTTACACCTTCGAGCGCTGCATCACGGAACGACCTGGGATTTACCAGACCGAGACAAGCGCCGTTTCCTGCTTCCTGCATGACAAAGCGCACCCGGCGCCCGTCGAAAACGCCGGACGGGCGGCCGAGGCTGGTTTGCTTCCTCTCGCTGCCGGTGCGGAGCGTTCGCCATGAGCCGCCCGACCATAATCGCCCGCCCGGACATCGACACCGGGGTCGAGCCGCCGCTCGTTCAGGTCGAGGGGCTTTCGCGCGTGTTCGACCTTTCGCAACGGTGGCTGAACCGGATACTCGAAGGGGAAGGCAAGGTCATACTCACAGCCGTGGATGGCGTCGATCTCTCGATCCGTCGCGGCGAAACCTACGCACTTGTCGGCGAATCCGGTTCCGGCAAGTCGACTATTGCCAAGATGGTGGTCGGGCTTTTGCCGCCGACGACCGGCAGCGTCAGGATCGGCGGCGTCGACATCTGGGCCGAGCGGAACGCGGCGACCCAGCGGCGCCTGAGGCGGCGCATCCAGATGATCTTTCAGGATCCTTACGCCAGCCTCAATCCGCGCTGGCGCGTCGGCTCGATCGTCGCCGAGCCGATCAGGGCCTTCGACCTGATTGCAGACCGGCGCGAGAGGGAAAATCGCGTCGGCGAGCTTCTCTCGCTTGTCGGGCTCGACCGGCGCGACGCCGGAAAGTTTCCGCATGAATTCTCGGGCGGCCAGCGCCAGCGCATCGCCATCGCGCGGGCGCTGGCTTCCAATCCCGAATTCATCGTCTGCGACGAGCCGACATCGGCGCTCGACGTGTCGGTGCAGGCACAGGTGCTCAACCTGCTGCGCGATTTGCAGGATCAACTCGGGCTGACCTATCTCTTCATCAGTCACAATCTGGCGGTGGTCCGGCATGTCGCGAGCCGGGTCGGCGTGCTTTATCTCGGCAGGCTGGTCGAGGAAGCGCCCGGCCAGGCGCTTTTTACCGAGCCGCAGCATCCCTATACGCGCATGCTGCTCGATTCCGTGCCCGATCTCGATATGACGGGCAAGGAGCGCATTCCGATCGCCGGCGAAATCCCCAATCCGGTCAATCCGCCGCCGGGTTGCCATTTCCATCCGCGCTGTCCGTTGCGCTTCGATCCATGCGACAAGAAGCGTCCGCCGCTCGAACCGCACGGCATGTCGCTTGCCGCTTGCCACGCGCTTGCCGATCAGGGCCGGTAGCATAATGTTTGGTGCCGGCATCTGTCGGTGCTTTCATGCGCAGGAGAAAATATGGGCAATAATCTCTTCAATCTTGACGGACGGCTGGCGCTCGTCACGGGATCCAGCCGCGGCATTGGCCATGTGCTTGCCCGGGGGCTGGCCGGGCACGGCGCGCGCCTCGTCGTCAACGGGCGGGATGCAGCAAGGGCCGAACAGACGGCGGAGGACCTGCGTTCGACCGGCTTCGACGCCCATGCCGCCCCATTCGATGTCATCGACAGCGCGGCCGTGGAAGAGGCCGTCGCGCGC
>SCRB01000965.1 GCA_004299545.1 Rhizobiaceae bacterium | reverse complement strand
ATGGGACGAGGCGGCGGCAAAGCAGGCCGTCTCCCGTGTTCTTTCAAGCTACAGCCAAATCGACGGCGTCTGGACACAGGATGGAATGGCGATCGGGACCATACAGGCCTTCCAGGCCGCCAATCGCAAGCTGCCGGTCGTCGCGACCGACGACAATGTGGCCTATCTGCGCCTGTGGTCGAAGCTCAAGAAAGAGGGCGGCTTCTCGACGATCGCAGTGGCCAATCCTCCGGGGATCGCCGCGACCGCCTTCAAGGTCGCTATCCGCATGCTCGAAGGCCGGAAGATCAAGCAGGATCTGTTGGGCGCAAATCCCCTAAAGCCCTCACAGTACAACACGGTCCTGATCAAGCCGAAGCTCGTGGTTACCGACGAGAACCTCGAGTCGGTCATCCAGTCCTATGCCGGCAAGCCGGACACCTACTATCTGGATCGTGTCCTGAGCGAGGACGAGGTCGATCGTCTTTTCGCGAAATAGCAACCCACGAGCGGTGAAGGGGACGCGATCCATGCGCGTCCCCTTTTGCACAATCTGTGAAGTCCTGGATGGGCAAGCGTGATCAGGCTTGAGCGGATCAAGAGGCAGTACGGCTCGATTGCGGCACTGAAAGATGCGTCGCTCACCTTGCGTCCCGGCGAGTTTCACGCGTTGCTGGGCTCCAACGGGTCGGGGAAAAGCACTCTCATCAAGATACTGGCCGGCACCGAGACCCCGACCAGCGGCGCCTATGAGGTCGATGGCCGTGCCGTGAAGCTCAGATCGGCCGGCGACGGCAGGGAACTCGGCATCGCCGTTGCCTACCAGGACCTCAGCCTCATTCCGTCGCTGTCGGTGGAACAGAACGTCGCCCTGGCGCTCAACGGCGCGACGGCGCGCGACGGAATCCGGGAGGCGCGGGCTCGCATCGCCCCGCTGCTTGAGGAGATCAACCCGGAAATCGATGCGGGTACTCCGGTCTCGGAATTGGCGATCCCCGAGCGCTATCAGGTCGAGATTGTCAAGGCGCTCGCCCAGCGCCCCAAGTTTCTCGTCATGGACGAGGCCACCGCCGCCCTGGACGGCCAGCAGGTCAAGCGGGTCTTCCGTCTGCTCGACAGCTTTCGCGACTCCGGTCTTTCTCTGCTTTTCGTATCTCACCGCATGGACGAGGTGCTCGAGTTCTGCCGCAGGGCGACGATCCTGCGCGAAGGAGCCACTGTCGCCGAAGCCGACTTGCTCCATCAGTCGAGGGAAGAACTGCTGACACTCCTCAGCGGGCAAGAGGACCAGGAGCACAGAGACGTCCAACGGCGTGCGCCAGGTCCGGTCACTCTTCAGGTGCAGGGCGTTTCAGCGCTGCACGGCCGTCATCCGGTCGACCTCACAGTCCACGCAGGCGAAATCATCGGATTGGGCGGTCTGCAGGGGCAGGGACAACGCGAGTTCCTGAGGGCGCTGGGCCTGCTGACGCCGCCGGCGCGCGGCCAGATATTCGTGACATCCGAGCATCTGCCGCTGAAACGCAAGAGCGATGCGCGCCGCCTCGTCTTCTTTCTTTCCGGAGACAGGGCGAACGAAGGCATATTCCCGCGTCGGCCGGTCTGTGAAAATACAATGGCGCAGCACATGGCGATCGGAGGAATGCTGCGATCCCTCGCTATGAAGGGACTGAGGGAGACAGCCGCATCGCTGTTGCAGCGGATCGGGGTCGTCGGGCACGCCACGCAGCCGATCGAAACGCTCTCGGGCGGGAACCAGCAAAAGGCGCTGCTTGCCCGCCTCTTCCATGCTAAACCGGCGATGATACTGCTGGACGATCCGACGATCGGCGTCGATCCAGCCTCCCGCCGCCAGATTCACGGCGTCCTGCGCGACATGGCCGACAGGGGAACGGCGATCGTATTTTTTTCCAGCGATGACGAAGAACTGCTGGCGCTTGCCGATCGCGTGATCGTCTTCTACGAAAATGCCGTCGTGGACGAATTGGCCGGAGATCGGTTGAACCCGGGCGAGATCGTCCGGGCATCCCTTCACACGCAGCGCCAGGAGGGGGTCCAGTGAACGGCACGATGCTGACGCGGATGGGAAGATATCCCGGGACGGCGGGAATCGCCCTCTTCGTCCTGATGGTGATGATCAACATCGTCGTCGAACCTGCCGCGCTCAGCGCCTATAATATCTCCAGCACCGTGCAGATCGCCATGCCGCTGGTTCTCGGGACGCTGGCCCAGACACTCATAATGATCGCCGGCGGCATCGACCTTTCGATCGGCGGGGTGATGAGCCTGACGAACGCGGTGGTTGCCGTCACCAGTCCTTCGATCGGCCTGGCCGGCTCCGTGGCGCTTGCCCTGTCGACCGGTGCCTGCGTCGGGCTGGTCAACGGATTTGCGATCGGCATCCTGCGCATCCAGCCGCTCGTCGCGACCCTCGCCACATATTTTGCCGCCAGCGGCGCTGCGCTACTGATCCTTCCGACGCCGGGCGGCAGCGTGCCGGACCTGTTCATGTCCGTCTATCGTGAACAGGTCGCGGCTTTCCCATTGGCGCTTGTCCCGGCCGCTCTCGTCCTGATCGCCTGGATTTTTGCCCGCCCCGGCTATGGCCGCTGGCTCTTCGCGCTCGGGGGAAATGAGAGAAACGCCCTGCGCAACGGCGTTCCCGTCATGAAGGTGCGCTTCGTCGCCTATGTCTGCGCCGGGCTCATGGCAAGCTTGGCCGGACTTGCGCTGACGGCAGAAATCGCCTCGGGCGATCCGCATAGCGGCAATTCCTATCTGCTCTCGACGGTTGCCGCAGCCGTGCTGGGGGGCACCAGCCTGGCGGGCGGATACGGTTCGCTGGTCGGCTCCGTCGGCGGAGCCATGTCTCTGGCGCTGATTGATCATATCGTCTTCTTCGCCGACGTGCCCTGGTACTTTCAGGAGGCTGTCTCCAGCGCTATCGTTCTTGGCGGGATCGCCGTTGCGGCGCTGACGCGGTTCCGGCCCAAAATGAGGCATGCCTAGAGCATGATCCAGAGAAGCCCGAAAAGATCATGCTCAAAATAAAGAGATAGGAACGTGGCGTGATTCCGTTTGATTATCATGCTCCTGCATGGAGTGCTCATGTCATACGTCGATAAAGCAGACAGGCCCGCCTTGCTGAGGAGCACCGCCACGGCGCTCCTGCGTTCGAACTTCGCTGTCGGCGCGGCGATCATGGTGCTTCTGCTGATCGTCGGCGGCATGATGATCCCGGGATTCCTGATGCCGCGCAATCTTCTGGCGATCGGCGCGCTCGGGATGCTCGTGACGATCGCCGCGCTCGGTCAGACATTTGTGGTGATATCGGGAGATGGGGGCATCGACCTGTCCGTCGGTGCGATCATGTCGTTTTCGACGGTCCTTGGTGCTATGATCATCTCCGGCCAGGATCAATATTTGCTGCCGGGCGTCATCGCAGCCTGCCTGGCAGGTGCTGCCCTGGGCTTCGTCAACGCGCTCGGCATCTGGTATCTGCGGATTCCCGCCCTGATCATGACCCTGGGATTAGCGGGCATCGTCGCCGGCCTCTCGATCGTCATCACCCACGGCCAGCCCTCCGGCAGTTCGGGACCTTTTCTCGCATTCCTCGCCTCGGGCACTCTTCTCGGAGTGCCCATGCTGATCATCGTCGGTGTGCTGGCCGCTATCGGCGCCGAGTTCGTCCTGCAAAGAACGGGATTCGGAAGGATGCTGTTTCTGGTAGGCGCAAATCCACCCGCGGCGGACGTTGCCAGGATCCCTAGAAACCTCATCGTTTTCGCCACCTATACGCTTTCAGGCGCGCTTAGCGGATTCGCCGGGCTGATGCTGCTGGGTTACACCCAGACGCCTTACCTGAAGGGCGGCGAGGACTACATGCTGTCCTCAATCGCAGCCGTCGTGGTGGGCGGGATCTCCCTCAAGGGCGGCCAGGGCAGCGTTGGCAACACCATCCTCGGCGCATTCGTCCTCACTGTTATCGGCAGCATTCTGGTAGGCCTCCACGTCGCCCAGGGCGGGCGAGAGATCATCGACGGCATTATTCTGCTGTGCGTGCTCGCGCTGTATGCCGTGCGCGGCCGGCGGCAGGTCCGCTAAAATCCGGAACCACGCCCCAGCACCAGATTTGACCGGCGCAGAGCGTTTCTTCGAGAAGATGCGCAACGGTCTGGAATTACCAAGGCGCTCAAAGACAAAGGGTTGCCGTAACTAAAGGGCTTTCGATAGGGGGCTGCCAAGCCGGTTCTGTCGCAAACCGATTTGCGAGGTGTCTCAGGCACAATGACTCTTCGA
>SCRB01000964.1 GCA_004299545.1 Rhizobiaceae bacterium | reverse complement strand
CATGACTTCTACGCCGACTGGCAGCCGGTCCCGGATACAGCCGTCTACGACAATGGCTTCAAGACCCAGTGGGAGATGTTCATCCGCCATGTGGTCGAAGACGCCCCCTATAAATACACCCTTTACGAGGGTGCCAAGGGGTTGCAACTGGTCGAATGCGCACTCCAGAGTTGGAAGGAGCGGCGCTGGGTCGATGTCGCGCCGTTGCCTCGTGGCCGGGCGCAGCAATCGGCCGAAGCGGTCGCGTAAGCCGGGAGGAAGCGCGATGAACGCCATCGGACAGCATATCGCGGCCTCGATCGGGCTGCCGCGCGTCGACCGCACGCTCGAGACCTACCGGCTGCACGCGCCGCGGGCCTTTCCGATGAAGGCGGGAAAGATGAACCGGATCGCCTTTTCCGCCGCCCATGTGGTCGCCGATCCGCTTGCGGAGGTGGATCCGTTCGTCGCTCCGGCGATCGACTGGGAGCGGACGCTCGCCTATCGCGAGCGCTTGTGGGATCTCGGACTCGGTGTCGCGGAAGCGATGGACACCGCGCAACGCGGCATGGGGCTCGACTGGAAGACATCCCTCGATCTCATCACGCGCACGACGCGGGCGGCGGCGGCGCGGGGCGGTGCGCTCGTCTTCTCCGGCGCCGGCACCGACCATCTCGCGCCCGGCGAGGCGAAGGCGCTCGATGACGTCATCCGTGCCTACGAAACCCAGATCGAAGCGATCGAAAAGGCAGGTGGCCGCATCATCCTGATGTGCTCGCGCGCTTTGGCGGGAGTCGGCCGGACCACCGAAGATTATGTCCGCGTCTATGACCGCATCCTCTCGCAGGTCCGCGAGCCCGTGATCATCCACTGGCTGGGCGACATGTTCGATCCGGCGCTTGCCGGCTATTGGGGAACGCGCGACCTCGACAAGGCGATGGACACGGCGCTCGCTCTCATCGCGGGCAATGCCGCCAAGGTCGACGGCGTCAAGATTTCGCTGCTCGACAAGGACAGCGAGATTTCCATGCGACGCCGGCTGCCGGAGGGCGTGCGCATGTATACCGGCGACGACTTCAACTATGCCGAACTGATCGCCGGCGACGGTTCCGGCCATTCGGACGCGCTTCTTGGCATTTTCGATGCGATCGCGCCGGCGGCGTCAGCCGCGCTGCAGAGTCTCGCCGCCGGTGATACGGCAGCCTTCCACGATATCCTGGCGCCGACCGTTCCGCTGTCGCGCCATATCTTCAAGGCGCCGACGCGCTTCTACAAGACCGGTGTCGTCTTCATGGCCTATCTCACCGGCTGGCAGGACCATTTCACCATGGTCGGCGGGCAGGAGGGCGCGCGCTCGATCCTGCATCTCGCAGAATTGTTCCGGCTCGCGGATGCCGCTGGCCTGCTCAGCGACCCGGAAATGGCGGTGTGGCGCATGAAGGCCGTTCTTGCGACCCATGGCATCGAAGCTTGACGCCCTATGACGCAGCATTCCTCCATAGCCGGCGAGGGCGCCATGCGTGACTTTTCCCGCGACCACCGGTGGCTGTCGATCAATACGGCGACCGTTCGCGCCCAGGGCGATCTGCTGGCGATCGTCGACGCCTGCGCGCGGGCGGAAATCGGGGCGATCTCGCCATGGCGCGACCAGGTCGAGGCCGTCGGCCTGGACAAGGCGGTCCGTGCCGTCAGGGATGCCGGCCTGAAGCTTTCGGGCTATTGCCGCGGCGGCATGTTCCCCAGCGATACGGACCGGCGGCAGGAGATGATCGACGACAACCGCCGCGCCATCGACGAGGCCACCGCCCTCGGCGCCCCATGCCTCGTGCTGGTCGTCGGCGGCCTGCCGCAATTCTCACGGCCGGGCTCGGCGGCCTCGAAGGACATCGGTGCGGCGCGTGCGCTCGTCGAGGACGCTATCGGCGAACTGCTCGGCTACGCCCGGCGAGCGGGAATGCCGCTGGCGATCGAGCCGCTCCACCCGATGTATGCGGCAGACCGCGCCTGTGTGAACACGATCGCGCAGGCGCTCGACATCTGCGACAGCACCGATCCCGGCTGCAGCGGCGATCTCGGAATTGCCTGCGACGTCTATCATGTCTGGTGGGATCCGGCGCTTTTCGCCGGCATAAAGCGGGCAGGGCGCGAACGCCTGCTCGCCTATCACGTCTGCGATTGGCTGGTGCCAACCCGGGACTTGCTGCTCGACCGTGGCATGATGGGTGACGGCGTCATCGACCTGAAGTCGATCCGAGCTGCGGTTGAAGCCGCCGGCTATGGCGGGTATTCCGAAGTGGAGATATTCTCGCAGGATTGGTGGTCCAGGCCGATCGACGACGTCTTGCAGACCTGCATTGCCCGACATCGTTCCTGCGTATGATCGCCGGCACAGGTTCCGGCCAGGAGAGGGAATGGCAATCAGCGCAAGCGGCGGGCGGCGGGACGAGACGGCCAGAGAAGGCGCGCCCCGGCGTCGCGACGGCAAGGAACGGATTCGCGATCCCGAGCGGACGCGCGGCAACATCCTGAAGGCGGCGACAATCGAGTTCTCGGAACGCGGCTTCGCCGGTGCCAGCGTCGATTCCATTGCCACGCGTTCCGGCGCCAACAAGCGTATGATCTATCACTATTTCGGCAACAAGCGGGGCCTCTGGCTGACGACGCTCGAGGCCGCCTATGAGCGCGCGCGATCGGCCGAACAGCAGCTTCGTCTCGAT
>SCRB01000011.1 GCA_004299545.1 Rhizobiaceae bacterium | reverse complement strand
TGAAGCGTTTCGGATCTCCGCGAAAAATTTCTCGATCCGCTCTTGAACGACATTTTCAATGTCCCCAAATCGGGGAGTCGTCGGGGCTTCGGCTCGACGAATTGGCGTCACAGATACGCTGTGACGCTGCTTGTTACCATGTTGCTTTACGGAGGATATGGCTATGAGAACCTTCGATTTTGCTCCCCTGTACCGCTCGACGGTTGGCTTTGACCCGCTTTTCGACATGCTCGACAATGGCGGCCGGTCGGACTGGCCGCCCTATAATATCGAGAAGATCCGCGAAAACGACTACCGGATCACCATGGCGATCGCCGGCTACAGCCTCGGCGAGGTCGATCTGACCCAGCACGGCCACGAGTTGATCGTGACTGGCCAAAAAAAGCCCGAACAGGGCGACCGGCAGGTCCTCCACCAAGGCCTTGCGACCGGTAATTTCAGGCAGGTCTTCAAGTTGGCCGACCATGTCAAGGTCGCGCGCGCCACGCTGCAGAACGGCCTGCTGTCGGTGGATCTCGTGCGAGAGATCCCCGAGGAACTCAAGCCTCGCCGCATTGCCATCGGTTCGGCTGACGGCGCCGCGGTGGTTGATGAGGCTGGCAAAAAGAAGCAGATCAGCGGCGACACGAAACCGCAGCGCAAAGCTGCCTGAGTTCCGCGTGAACCCTCAACCTGCGATTTGCCTCCCGGCAGCGGCCGGGTGGCACAAATTGCGGAGAAACGGAGATGACAGACCTAACCGATTTTCAAAATGTCAGCCCGCGCGACGGGCATATTCCATCCAGGCCGATATTCCAGCGACCCGATGAGGTGTTCGCCGATCCCGAGATGAGCCGCGCTGAGAAGCGGGCGCTTTTGGCTTCCTGGGCGTCCGATGCTCGCGCCGTTCCCGGGTTGCCCTCGATGCGCCAGCTGGAGGACGGCTCTCTCATTGACCTGGAGAAATCCTGCAGGCGCTAAAGGCCCTGGACGCTGCTTCCAACCCCGGCCCGTTGACAACGACGACGCGCGGGCGGAGATCGGCGCAGCGAAGGAGCCGGCCCTCGTTGCGGAACTGGGGTCACATCATGCGCCATCGCCGGCGCGATGATGACGACGATCCGCCGCCTTCTGCTGTTTTGGCAGCCGTTCCGCCGAACGCCGGCGGTGGCGGCGCCTTTGCGTATCCCGAAACGGCTCTGGCTTGACCAGGCCGCAGTTCTCGCACGCGCCTGGCGGAGGCCGGCGTCGAGCCTTCGGTGGGTAGCGTTGGCGACAGCTACGACAATGCTCTCGCCGAAACGATCAACGGTCTTTACAAGGCCGAGGTGATCCACCGACGCGGACCGTGGCGCTCATTCGAGGCCGTCGAGTTCGCCACGCTCGAATGGGTCGACTGGTTCAACAATCGCCGGCTGCTGGAGCCCATCGGCAACATCCCGCCGGCCGAAGCCGAGGAACGCTACTACACCATGCTGAAAGATCCAGCCATGGCCGCGTG
>SCRB01000963.1 GCA_004299545.1 Rhizobiaceae bacterium | reverse complement strand
CAGCAAAGAAGGCGGCGAGCATGGCGATCAGCCGCTCGCGAATGGTCTGGTCACGCACCAACTCGCGCTGTGTCGTGACGTTCGAGACGCGCAGGCCGTTGTGGCGCTGCGCGATGAGCTGGCGGAGGGAGTTGGCGAGGGCGAGCGGGTTCTGTGTCTCCGTGTGAATGACGAAGGTGGCGAAGCCGACGGACTGGGGGACGGCGTTGCCGTTGACCTCGTCGAAGGGGACATAGAAGACGGGGCGGCTGGACTGACGCAGATCGTCGTACGGAACGTCGCGGGTGACGCCGACGATCGTGTTCAGGGGTTGATTGGAGCCGCGCGCAAAGGTACGGCCGATGGGGTTCTGGCCGGGGAAGTAGGTCTTGACGAAGGTTTCGCTGACGATGGCGGCTCCCGGCGAGGTGTCGCCCGGGTGAAAGTCGCGGCCGGAAACCAGGGGGATCTTCATCGTCGAGAGCCAGTCCGGCGACACGTTCAGGAACCACGCGGGCGTCGGGCTGGGAGGTGCGCCGTTGATGGAGACGTCACTGTTGATGCGGATGCGTCCGAGCAGGGGCCAACCCGAGATCGCGACCGAGTCGACGCCGGGGGCGGCACGGAGAGCCTCGGCCGTTTGATTCCAGACGACGGGAAGCTGGCCCTTGCCGGCCACGGTTTCGAGCAGGAGCAGGCGGTCGGTGGAGAAACCGAGAGGGCGGCTCTGCAGGCGCTGGAAGGATGCGACGAAGAGCGCCGACAGAAAGAGGACGAGGAAGCAGAACGCGACCTGAACAGCGACGGCGCCTCGCAGGAGCCGGCGCGGCGCGTGCGGATCTTTACCCCCTTTGAGCGCGACGGCCGGCCGGACCGCGGAGGCGCGAAGAGCGGGAAGCAATCCAAGCGAGAGAACGACGAGGATGATGAGTCCGAGGCCGAAGAGCAGGACGCGCCAGTCGGCGGTCAGGGCGAGGCGCGCAGGATCGTCGGGCGGATTGACGCGGCTGAGCACAAAAGGCGCCGACCACGCCGCGAAGAATGTGCCCAGAAGGGAAGCCAGGATGGCGAGCAGCGCGCTCTGGGCCAGGATGAGCTGGACGAGACGGCGGCGACCGGCTCCGATCGAAATGCGCAGAGCCATCTCCTGGGCGCGGGCGGCGGCCTGGGCGGCCATCATGTTGGCGACGTTGACGCAGGCGATGAGCAGGACGAGAGCGGCCAGAAGTCCGAGAATGCCGAGGGATCGGCGATAGCCTTTCTGGAGATCGGAGATGCCGGCGCCACCGGGAGAGAAGACCAGCGTCTGATGCAGATAGCGGTCGATGGATGCCCTGGTTTCGCCGCGGAAGCACGTGGCGCAGTCGGCCTCGAAGGCGTGGTTGACCGCATTGAGATGCTGGCGAAGCGGTTCCAGTGCGGTGCTCGCGTCGACGCCAGGTTTCAGCATCAGGAAGACGCGGTGCCAGTTGAATCGGGCCTCGGTGGCGAGGCGGTTCATGTTCAGGGGCAAAAAGATGTCGGTGACCGTCCCTCTTTCGGTTCCAGTGAAATCGTGGGGGCCGACGCCGATGACTTCGAAGGTCTGGCCGTCGATGTGGAGCGAGCGGCCGAGGACGCGGGGATCGCGGCCGAAG
>SCRB01000962.1 GCA_004299545.1 Rhizobiaceae bacterium | reverse complement strand
GGTGCAGTCGCCGCGTCCCGCTCGGGCACGGCATCCTCCCTCATCAATGTCGCACGCATGGCCGGCGCGACCGTGGGCGTCGCCAGCCTCGGCTCTGTTTTCGCACTGGGCGGTGCGGGTGCGGGCGGCCTGCGCGCCGCCATGGTGCTCGGCGGCTCCGTCCAGATCGCGGCAGCACTTTACGCGTGGGCGGCGAGGGCGAAGGAGTAATGACATCGTTCAGAGAAAGCTCTGTGGATCGATATCGACCTGCACCCTGACCGAGCCGCGTGGCCTGGGCGCCGCGGCGAGCATGGCGCGCAGGAAACCCTGCATCTCCGCCGCCCTTTCGCCCTGGACCAGAAGACGGAAGCGATAGCGGCCCGCGACGAGCGACAGCGGCGCCTCGGCCGGGCCGAGGACCTCGATGGCCTTCGAAGGCGCGGCTGCGCGCCTCAGGGCACGGGCATGGCTCTCGGCCTCACTCCGCGACGCCGCGCTGACGATGACGCCCGCCAGCCGGCCGAAAGGGGGCAGGCCGGTTTTCCGCCGCTCCTCGATCTCGCGTTGATAGAAGGCTTCCGCGTCTCCGGAGACGATCGCCTGCATGACCGGATGGTCCGGCTGATAGGTCTGAAGAAAGCCCTGGCTCCGCTTGCCGGTCCGGCCAGCACGGCCCGTCACCTGCGAAAGCAGCTGAAACGTCCGCTCCGCGGCGCGTGGATCGCCGTTTGCCAGCCCGAGATCGGCATCGACCACCCCGACGAGCGTCATATTGGGGAAGTGATGACCCTTGGCGACAAGCTGCGTGCCGATGACGATGTCCGCCTCGCCATTCGAGATCGCCTCGAGTTCGAGGCGCAGCCGCTTCACGCCTCCCATAAGGTCCGACGACAGGGCGATGACCCTGGCTTCGGGGAAATGCCGGTCGATTTCCTCCGCGATCCGCTCGATGCCGGGGCCACAGGCGGCGAGATGATCGAATGTGCCACATTCGGGGCAGGCCTCGGGGCGCGCTTCCGAGTGGCCGCAATGATGGCAGACGAGCTGGCCGCGGAAACGGTGCTCCACCAGCCAGCTCGAACAGTTCGGACACTGGAACCGGTGGCCGCAGACGCGGCAGAGCGTCAGCGGCGCATAACCCCGGCGGTTGAGGAAAAGCAGCGATTGTTCCCCGCGTGCCAGCGTCTTCTCGATTTGCTCGACGAGCAGCGGTGAAAGGAAGCCACCCCTTGCCGGCGGCGACCGTCGCATGTCGATCGCATGGATGGCGGGAAGCGCGGCATCCGCATAGCGGGCCGGCAGGGCAAGGCGCTGGTAGCGGCCCTGCCCGGCGTTGACCCTGCTTTCGATCGACGGCGTGGCGGACGCCAGCACGACGGGAAAGCCGCCGATCGAGCCGCGCACCACCGCCATGTCGCGAGCATTGTAGAAGACGCGGTCTTCCTGCTTGTAGGCCGGGTCGTGCTCTTCATCGGCGACGATCAGGCCGAGATCGCGAAAGGGGAGGAACAGCGCCGAACGCGCGCCTGCCACGACGCGCACGCCGCCCTCCGCCACCTGGCGCCAGACGCGCTCGCGCATCCTCGGCGCCAGGTCGGAGTGCCATTCCGCCGGCCTGGCGCCGAACCGGTCATGAAAACGTGCGAGAAACTGCTGCGTCAGGGCAATCTCCGGCACGAGGACGAGAACCTGCCGCCCCTGTCCAAGCGCTTCCGCGATCGCCTCGAAATAGACCTCCGTCTTTCCCGAGCCGGTGACGCCGTCGAGAAGATTGACGGCAAAAGCCTTGCCTGCCACGGACAGGCGCAGGCGATTCGCGGCTTCCTCCTGGCCCACCGTCAGTTCCGGCCGCGCGTAATCGGCGTCGGGGGCCGCGACAACAGGCCGCGGCGGCAGTTGGATGGTTTCGAAAACGCCTTGCGCCCGCAAGCCCTCGATCACGGTTGAAGAAACGCCGGCCGCATGCGCCAACCCCGAGCGGGTCCAGCCCAAACCGTCGTTTGCGAGATCGAGCACCCGCCTTCGCGCATCGGTCATGCGGTCGGGTGTCGTCCCGGTCACGCGTAAGCCCTCGACAAGGGGCTCCGGGTCGAAGGCCGCCGGCGCGCGCAGTACCATCCGCGCCACCATTCCCGGCGGCGAAAGCGTATAGGCCGACACCCAGTCGATGAAGCGTCGCATCTCGGGCCTCAGCGGCGGACAGTCAAAGACCTCTGCGATCGGGCGCAGCTTTTTTGGATCGATGCCGTCGCATTCGCCGTCCCAGACGATGCCGGCCACTTCCCGGGGGCCGAGCGGCACGCGCACGATCGCTCCCGGCTCCACGGACAGCCCGTCCGGAACCGAATAGGAATAGGGTCGCTCCGCCGGCGTTGGGACCAGCACCGGCACGACGGCGTTTCGCTGCGAATCTTCGCTCATGTTGCGTGACCTTGCCTCGACTTTGCACTAAATCAAGAGAGAGCGGAGGACGGCTTTGCCGCCGTCACGGCATATCCAAGGAGATCATCATGAAGTTTTTTGTCGATACGGCCGATGTGAAGGAGATACAGGAACTCAACGATCTCGGGCTTGTGGACGGCGTCACCACCAATCCGTCGCTCATCATGAAGTCGGGCGGCAAGATCCTCGACGTCACCAGGCAGATTTGCGAGATCGTCAAGGGACCCGTCTCCGCGGAAGTGACCGCGACGGACTACGAAGGCATGATGAAGGAAGCGAAAGTCCTCATGAAGATCGCCGACAACATCGCCATCAAAGTCCCCCTGACGCTGGACGGGCTGAAAGCCTGCAAGGCGATCCGCTCCGACGGCCGCATGGTCAATGTCACGCTTTGCTTCTCGGCCACGCAGGCCCTGCTGGCGGCCAAGGCCGGTGCGTCCTTCATCTCGCCCTTCGTCGGCCGCATCGACGACATGGCCGAGGAAGGCATGGAAATCGTTTCCGAAATCCGGACGATCTACGACAATTACGATTTCAAGACCGAGATCCTCGCCGCCTCGATCCGCTCCGTGAACCACGTCAAGCAGGCGGCGCTGATCGGAGCCGATATCGCCACGGTACCGCCGGCAACGCTCAAGGCGCTGGTCAAGCACCCCCTGACCGACAAGGGCCTCGCCACATTCCTGGAAGACTGGAAGAAGACCGGCCAGCATATCGGCTGAGGGCATGGGCGCTCGGGGGCGGAATCTCGCCCCCGGCTTCTCGCCTCAACGGCAGGTCGTGATTTCGAAGGCTTGACCGCCATTTCTGTAGTGCATCCTTCGAGGCACGCTTCGGCGGATGCACCCGATCTCAGCCGCTGCTGCTTGGCGCCATTTGCGCCCAGGCCTTCAGTGCCTCGTCGAAGACCTTGTTTCCCGGAATGCCCTTTTCCAGCGTGATGAGCGCCCGGCGGCCCGACTTGTAGACGAGCGGGATATCGATCCAGTTCTGCTGCCGAAGCAGGTTCATGTTGGTCTCGATGGATGCCTTGTCGTTGTTGAGCGCGAACAGGAAGAATCCGTCCGAAATCCTGGCGGGAATGCCGAGGAGCGGACTGCCCGGCGATTGCTCCGTATCCTTCATCGCGATCCTGAGCACGCTGTCGATCCCGCCGCCTTCGAAATGATCGGGCGTCAGGAAGATCAGTTCGATGATGTGGCTTGCCGGAAGCGTCTGGTCGGTATTGCGGCGGATGGTCATGCGCAGTTGCACGTCCTTGCCGGGAATACTGGCCTCGGCGCGGATCGCTGGTTCGGGGGGAGAATCACCGCCGGGCGATTCCTTGACGAGCGACCAGACCACGGTCCCGTTCTGCGCCGAACCCTGGGCAGCATCGGTGCGTTCTTCGTAGAAGATCGCGTGCTGGCCGACGGGAATCTGCGCCGTATTGTTGGGGGTGGCTTCGGCATTGCCCGCCTGCTGACCGGCGGGTGCGGCCGGCGCGGCATTGCTCGCTTGAGCCGGAGCCGGAGCGGTCGTCGCCACTGCGACCGAACTGCCCTCACCGATCTTCGCTTCGCCGGCGGACGGGCCCGGATTCGTTTCGCTTCCGTTCGGCAACAGCCGCTCGGTGAATTTCTGCACGGTCGGTTGGGCGGTCGGCTCCGCAGGAGCGGCCGCCGGTTCGGCTGGCTTCGCTGCAGGCGCGGCGGCCTGCGGTGCGGGATTTGCCGCCGCCTTTTGTTCGGTCGGCGCCGAGGGTGCGGGCGTCGGCTTCGTCACGGGCGCTGCGGGCGCAGGCTTCCCGGCAGCCACCTTGGCGGCCGGCGGAGCAGCCTTCGGTTCCGCCTTCTCCGTTTTCGCGAATTTAGGCAGGTCGACACCGAGCTTCGCCGCCAGCTGGTCCCGTTTCATCCACGCGCCATAGGCGGCGCCCGCGATCACCAGGAGCACGATAAGCGCCGCGATCAGGCCACCGGCACGCGAGCGTCTCCGCGGCACTTCGATTTTCGGTGCGATCACCGTCGTCATTTCGGGGCGATGGAAGTCGAATTCGTCCTCGTCCGCGCTGAACGGAACGCTGGCGGGGCCGGCAAGCCCCGATGGCGGAGGCTCCCGCGCCGGCGCCTGTTTCTCCACGGCAAGCGCCGACGGTATCGGCGCCTTGGCGACGGCAGCCGGCTCAGGCTTCCCGGGTGCAACGAGAGGCGGTTTGACGAAGGCCTTGGCCGGCGCTTCCGTCAGGCTTGCGAAGAACTCATCCAGTTCGTCGGCAGGCTCGGGCTCCGCCGGCTTCGGCGCATACTCGGCCTCGATAACGCCGATCGCATCCTCGAGCGCCTTTTTCTGCCGCTCCACAGCGGTAGGGGAAGGAGGCGGATCGATCTGCGCAAGTTTAGCCGCGATCGTCGCGCGCGCCTTGTCGTAGACTTTCTTCCGGGTCTCCGGCGTGGCCTCGCCGAGACCATTGATGGTCTTCTTCAGGACCGCAACGAAATCTGCCATTCTTCCTTGTTCTTTCTATCCAGGCAGCGCGGAATGATTCCGCCGGACGTTAATCTTGAAAGGGGTCGGTCACAAGTATGGTGTCTTCCCGCTCCGGGCTTGTCGACAGGAGCGCGACGGGAGCACCGATGAGTTCCTCGATATAGCGCACATATTTGACCGCCTGCGCCGGCAGGTCGTTCCAGCTGCGCGCGCCGCGCGTCGTTCCGTCCCAGCCCTCCAGCGTCTCGTAGACGGGCTCGACCGCGGCCTGAGCTCCCTGGGCCGCCGGCAGATAGTCGATCATCTCACCACCGAGGCGATATCCCGTGCAGACCTTGATTTCCTTCAAACCGTCGAGCACGTCAAGCTTGGTCAGCGCGATGCCGTCGATGCCGTTCACCGCGACTGCCTGCCGAACGAGCACGGCGTCGAACCAGCCACAGCGACGCTTGCGCCCGGTAACGGTGCCGAATTCGCGTCCACGCTCGCCGAGGAACTGCCCGATTTCGTTGGTTTGCTCCGTCGGGAACGGTCCCTCGCCGACCCTCGTCGTATAGGCCTTGGTGATGCCGAGAACATAGCCGATAGCACCCGGCCCCAACCCGGAGCCCGGTGCGGCCTGCCCGGCAACCGTGTTCGACGAGGTCACGAAGGGATAGGTGCCGTGATCGATGTCGAGGAGCGTGCCCTGCGCCCCTTCGAAGAGGATGCGCGCGCCAGCCCGGCGCCTGTCGTCGAGCACCTTCCAGACGCGATCCATGAAGGGGAGGACGCGGTCGGCGACGGATGTCAGTTCCTCCATAATGGTTTCATGCGCGACTTCCGGATGTCCGAGCCCCCGCCTCAGGGCGTTATGGTGCGTCAGAAGCCGGTCGACCTTGACGGGCAGCGTGTCCAGGTTTGCCAAATCCATGACCCGTATCGCCCGGCGTCCGACCTTGTCCTCATAAGCCGGCCCGATGCCCCTGCGCGTTGTCCCGATCCTGGTGCCCGAATTGGACGCGGCATCCTCGCGGAAACCATCGAGCTCACGATGCAGCGACAGGATAAGCGCGGCGTTTTCGGCTATTTTCAGGCAGTCGGGCGTCACCACGATTCCCTGCTCGGCCAACCGCCCGAGTTCGGCGACGAAAGCATGCGGATCGAAAACGACGCCGTTCCCGATGATCGACAGCTTGCCTGGCCGCACGACGCCGGAGGGAAGCAGCGAAAGTTTGTAGCTCGTCCCGTCGACGACCAGCGTGTGGCCGGCATTGTGGCCACCCTGGAAACGGACCACCACTTCGGCGCGCTCCGACAGCCAGTCGACGATCTTGCCCTTCCCTTCGTCGCCCCACTGCGAGCCGACGACTACCACATTGGCCATTGACGTTTCCTTTTGCCACACCGGCGATTGGTTGGAAGAAAAGTCTCTATAGCGTCGAGAAGCGCGCTTAGCGACCCCTCTTGACGGCCTGATCGTGACGATTTGGCGGCTGCGACCTGCCAACAGGTAAAAAGGACATCTCAAATCGGCAGCGGCAGCGCCTTCACGAAAGCCAGTCCATTTACCGCATTGCCCGAAGCGCATATTCCTCCCGCAGCGCCGATTCGGCGAATCCGGCCCCAGGGAGCGCCGATGGCGAAGACCGCCTACATCATCCTTGTTCTGACGACGTTGATGTGGAGCGGGAATTCGATCGCGGGCAAAATGGCCGTTGGCCATGTGTCGCCGATGATCCTGGTGTTTTTCCGCTGGTTACTGGCCTTTCTCGTTTTCTTGCCGATCGGCTGGAAACCATTGCGGAGAGACTGGCCCGTCGTGCGGCGTCATCTGCTGAAACTCGGGCTGATGGGTGCCAGCGGATTTACGCTGTTCAACGCCATATTCTATACCGCGCTGAATTATACGACAGCCATCAACGTCTCGATCGAGCAGGCGGGGGTGCCCGTGACGATCATCGTGGTGAATTTCCTTCTCTTCAGGCTGCGCGTTACATGGGCTCAGATCCTGGGCGTCCTCCTGACGATCTTCGGCGTCATCCTGGCGGCCAGCCATGGCGATCCGCTGCAACTGATGAAGCTGCAGCTGAATTTCGGCGACGCTATCATGCTGATCGCGGTCGTGCTCTACAGCGTCTATTCCGTTGGCCTCAGGCTGAAGCCAGCCCTCGGCTGGCAGAGCCTGATGCTGGTGTTCACCGGTTCCTCGCTCGTCGCGGCAATACCCTTCGCTATATGGGAGATTGGATGGAGCAAGCCGATCTTTCCGGACACGGAAGGGTGGCTTCTCATCGCCTACACGGCATTCATCGTCTCCGCCATCTCGCAGGTTCTCTTCATCCGTGGCATCGAACTGATCGGCCCCAACCGCGCCGGCATCTTCATCAACCTCGTGCCGATCTTCGGGACATTGCTCTCCGTCGCCATCCTCGGCGAAAGCCTTAACCTCTACCAGGGGGTAGCGCTGGCATTCGTCCTCGGCGGCATCTGGTTGGCGGAAACAAGCGGACGGAAGCGCCCGTTTTGATCGCAATCCGCAAACGAAAGGAGGCGGCAAAGATGCCACCTCCCACGAACACCTTTTCCCCGCAGGTCACATCGCCGTGATGTCGAACCGGAGCGGCTTGGCCGACTGGATGGTCGGATGCACCCGCAATTCGGCAAGGACCTTCTCAGGGAATGGCGCATCGAGGTAGAGAAGCGCGATGGCGTCGCCACCCGGCCGGTCGCGGCCCAGCGCGAAATTGGCGATGTTGACGCCATTCTTGCCGCAGACCGTTCCCAGGAGCCCGATAATGCCGGGCGCATCCGCGTTTGTCGTATAGAGCATATGCTCGCCCACCTCGGCATCGAGATTGATGCCCTTGATCTGGATGAAACGCGGCTTGTGGTCGGAAAAGCAGGTACCGGCGATGGCGCGTGTCTGCTTCGCCGTCTTGACCGTGAGCTTGATATAGCCGTCGAAGACGCCCGACTTGTCGCGCTTCACTTCCGAAAGGATGACGCCGCGCTCCTTCGCCATGATCGGCGCGGATACCATGTTGACGTCCGCCACCTGCGGCCGGATCAGGCCGGCAAGCGCCGCGCTGATCAGCGCCCGCGTATTCATCGCCGCCGTCGAGCCGTCGAACAGGATTTCGACCTCTTCGATAGGGTCTTCCGTGACCTGCCCGACGAAAGCGCCGAGGACTTCGGCGAGCTTGACGAAAGGCTTGAGACGCGGCGCCTCTTCAGCCGTGATGGACGGCATGTTGATGGCGTTCGAAACCGCACCCTTGATGAGGTAGTCCGACATCTGCTCGGCGACCTGCAAGGCTACATTCTCCTGTGCCTCGCTGGTAGCGGCGCCCAGATGCGGCGTACAGACGACATTCGGCAGGCTGAAAAGTGCGTTTTCCGTCGCCGGTTCCACCTCGAACACATCGACCGCCGCGCCGGCGACCTTGCCCGCTTTCAGCGCCTTGACCAGATCGGCCTCGACGATAAGGCCGCCACGGGCGCAATTGACGATCCTTACCCCGTCCTTCATCTTCGCGATGGCTTCGGCATCGATGACATTGCGCGTGCGGTCGGTGAGCGGCGTATGCAGCGTGATGAAGTCGGCACGGGCGAGAAGGTCGTCGAGTTCGACCTTTTCCACGCCGAGTTGCGAGGCGCGTTCCTCCGAAAGGAAGGGATCATAGGCGATGACGCGCATCTTCAGCCCCACGGCGCGTGCCGCAACGATGGAGCCGATATTGCCGCAGCCGATGATACCAAGCACCTTGCCGGTGATCTCGACGCCCATGAAGCGGTTCTTTTCCCATTTGCCGGCGCGGGTCGAGGTATCGGCTTCGGGAAGCTGGCGTGCCAGCGCGAACATCAGCGCGACGGCATGTTCCGCCGTCGTGATCGAATTGCCGAAGGGCGTGTTCATCACGATGATACCCTTGCGGCTTGCCGCGGGAATGTCGACATTGTCGACGCCGATGCCGGCGCGGCCGATCACTTTCAGATTGGTCGCAGCGGCGATGAGCTTTTCCGTCACCTTGGTGGCGGAGCGGATGGCAAGCCCGTCATATCTGTCGATGACAGAGAAAAGCTTGTCCCTGTCCTTGCCAATATCTGGCTGGTAATCGACCTCGACGCCGCGGTCCTTGAAGATCTGAACGGCGGTGGGGGAAAGCTGGTCGGAAACGAGAACACGTGGCATGGGTGGAATCCTTGGCGTTATTCTCTCCCCTCGAGGGGAGAATGGTCGCGAAGCGACCGGGTGGGGTTGTTTCGGCCCTCTGAGGCCTGAATTTGCTTGGGATGCCGGCGCGGATGGAGACGACCCCACCCGGCCGGACTGCGTCCGGCCATCCTCCCTCAAAGGAGGGAAAGATGGCGCTAGAGCATGATCCGGAAAAGTGGATACCGGTTTTCCGAAAAGATCATGCTCAAACAAAGAGTTAAGAGGACAAGGCGATTCAACTTGATCGCATCATGCTCTAGGCAGCCGCTTTCAGCGCGGCCTTTTCCTTGGCGAAGGCCCAATCGAGCCAGGGCATGAGCGCTTCGAGATCGGCGGTCTCGACAGTGGCGCCGCACCAGATGCGCAAGCCGGGAGGCGCGTCGCGATAGGCGCCGATGTCATAGGCGACGCCTTCCTTGTCGAGCGCCACGGCGATGCCCTTCGCCACGGCAGCTTGCGCTTCGATACCCTGCGCGACCACGTCGGGATCGACGATCGAAAGGCAGACCGACGTATTGGAACGCGTTTCGGGCTTCACCGCCAGATGGCCGAGCCAGGAGGACTTCTCGACGAAACGGTCGATGACGGCAAAATTCGCATCGGCTCGCCCAACCAGAGCATCGAGGCCGCCGATCGATTTCGCCCAATTGAGCGTATCGAGATAATCCTCGACGCACAGCATGGAGGGCGTATTGACGGTCTCGCCCTTGAAGACGCCCTCGATCAGCTTGCCGCCCTTGGTCAGGCGGAAGATCTTCGGCAGGGGCCAGGCCGGCGTATAGGTCTCGAGCCTTTCGACGGCGCGCGGCGACAGGATCAGCATCCCGTGCGCGGCCTCGCCGCCGAGAACCTTCTGCCAGGAGAAGGTAACGACATCGAGCTTGGCGAAATCGAGCTTCTGCGCGAACGCGGCCGAAGTCGCGTCGCAGATCGTCAGGCCCTTGCGGCCTGCGGGGATGAAATCGGCATTCGGAACGCGAACGCCGGAGGTCGTGCCATTCCAGGTGAAAACCACGTCGCGGTCGAAATCGATCTTCGACAGATCGGGCAATTCGCCATAGCGCGCCTCGACGATACGGGCATCGGCAAGCTTCAGTTGCTTCGCCACATCCGTAACCCAGCCGGCGCCGAAGCTTTCCCAGGCAAGCATGTCGACGCCGCGGGCGCCAAGCAACGACCAGAGTGCCATTTCCACCGCGCCGGTGTCGGAAGCCGGCACGATCCCGATGCGATGATCGGCGGGGACCTGGAGCATTTCGCGGGTGAGGTCGATCGCCTGGGCGAGCTTCGTCTTGCCGAGCTTGGCTCGGTGCGAACGGCCGAGCGCCGCGTCGCGCAGAACGTCAGGCGACCAGCCAGGACGCTTCGCACAGGGACCAGAGGAAAAACGGGGATTGGCCGGACGCACGTCCGGCGTGGGGAGAGTCGTCATGTTGTTTCCTATCCTTCCAGATAGCACGCCCCTCGTTGGGGAGGGGTGGCCCGCTGGCGGCGATAGGCTTTCAGCCATCCGGCGTCAAGAGGAAACTTTCTGTCGCTCCCGGAACATTTGCCGCATGCGATTTCGAAGGCCGCAAAAATAGTCGTGCCACTCACGCGACACGAAGGAGGACTCTTCGAAATGAAACTTCTGAAAATAACCGGACAGAGAATCGCCGATCACCACAGGTCGTAACGAAGACCGACCCGGATCTGATGGTAATGGATGCCCTTCTTGACCCTGAAACCGTCGGTGTCGTCGAACGCAACGACCTTGGCGTCCGGTGCGGAAAGATATTGGTAGCCGAGATCGAGCGAAACGTTGCGGCTCATCTGGTAGCTCAGACCCGCATCGAGCGCATAGGCGAAGGAATAGTTCGGGGAATGGTAGGAGGCGGAGAGCGTTCCGTTCGCATCGGTGTATTGGGCGGAAGCCTTCGGCTCGCTTCTGAGCACACCGGCGCCGGCGCCGATATAGGGTGTGAAACCGACATAGGTACCGAGATCGACATAGGCATTCGCCATGCCGTACCAGGCGCTGTTCTCGATGCGGCCGGCGGCATCGATGGTACCGTCATTGTAACTGAGGTTCACCCGGTTGCCCGGCAGATAACCCAGATTGAGATCCGCCCGCAGCCAGTCGGTGAAATGGTAACCGACGCCGATGCTGCCGGTGAACTGGGTCTCGTGATTGCTGTAGCTGGCAGATGTGGAGGTGAAATCGACGTCCTTGAAGCTTTTGTTCAGGTCATAGCCGACATCGCCCCTGAGATACCAGCCGGTCCCCACTTCGACGGGCACTTCCGGTGCCTGCTGCACGAGGATGGGTTCATAATCCGCAGCCATGACGGGAGAGCAGATGACAAGGCCGAGCGCGCCCGCCAGGGCCATGCGCGACAGAAAATCCATAATCCTTACTCCCCAACCCCCAATTCACACGAAGTTACCGAATGCCATGGTGAGTATTAACCATGGTGGTTAAGTGCGGGTTAAGGATAACATCCCGTTAGCAATGAAAATCGCGATGAAGCGGATTGAATGGGCAAAGAAAAGCCCGGCCAAGGCCGGGATTTTCGTCAATCGGGTCGGGTGTCTATTTGTAGACCGGTTCCGGCGCGGGCGGCTGGTAGGCAACCTGCGGTTCCTCGCAGCCGTCTCCCGAATTGCCGCCGAAGCTGTAGCGCAAGCCGGCGCGCACCTCGTTGACGTTCATGCCGCGATCGAAGCCGGGGCCGGCGACCGGCGCATATTCGAACATGCGGCCGCCATTGATGTGGGTGAAGCGATAGCCGACATCGAGCGAGACGTTGTGCGTCAGGCAATAGGACGCGCCCGCCATCAGGGCATAGGCGAAGCGCCAACTGGACGTGCCTCCGTTCCGTTCCGTCGTGTTGGGATCGTGCAGATCGTCCCACTTGATGTGCGCGCCGCCGATACCGGCGCCGACATAGGGCGTAATGCCGTGATAGGTCCCGAGATCGGCATAGGCGTTGGCAAGCAGGAGCCAGCCGCTATAGCCCCCCCGCTCGTCCGAGTGACAAGGTCCGGCGCCGCCGCAGGAACTGCCGACGGTATTGCCGCTGAAGCCGGATTTGAACAGATAGTCAGCGGTAACGTCGGTCCGAAGATAGGAATTGATCTTGTAACCGACGCCGCCACCGACAGACCATGCGCCGTCGAGCTTGCCGTTATTGATCGTGTTCGTGCCGGGAGGCGGCCCGTAGGTGATGTAGTCGGCGCCGCGGAAATCGGACCAATGGTAGTCGACATCGCCGCGTATATACCATCCGCCGGTCGCAACCGGCGCCGCCTGGACGGGGGCCGGTGCTTCCACCACCTGGGGCTCATAAAGATCGGCGGCGACGGCCGGTGCCGACACGCCGGCAAGCAGCATTGCGCCCAGACAAAAGGGCTTAACGATCTTGTCCATGATCTTATCCATACCAAACCGGAATCGCTTGCAGCGCCGGTCTCCGCGAACCTGTTAAGGATAATGGAGCGTAATGGTTAAAGCGGATTTAACCGTGTTTTGGGCCATGCACCATCGGTTAACTGTAACGATCCGGAAAGGGGGCGGCGAACCGCGCCGGAAGCCTGCGGCATCAGGTCCCCTCCTTTTTGTGCCCGGCAGATGCCGCCTTGCACAATTTCGCCCCGTTTTGGGAAAAGGCGTAGGTACGACCGCTTTCACGGTCGCCTGACCAGTCGACGAAACCGCCACGTCTCTTCCCAACCGCGCGACCATAAAGGGGCTTATGATGGACTATTCCGTAGCCGAGCAGCAGATGACGCAAACGCAGCAGCAGTCCCAGGCTGTGGTCGGAAAGATGCAGGAATTCGCGCAAAAGCTTCGCAGCGCGGCTCCGGACGATACGACCGGCCGCGAATGGGCGATGGATTTACGCGAAATCGCAATGGGCGTTCAGCAGCAGAACCAAAGCACCATGCTGCTGTTGCAGCAGATGGGGCAGTATATCCATACGCTGGAAAACGAACTCGCGACGCACCCTGCCCCGGGAATCCAGCCTCGCGGCTGGGGCGCCGGCAGCGGTTTCCTCGGCAATCTCACGACGGGATTGGGGCTTGGAGCCGGTTTTGCCGCAGCCGAAGACGTCGTCAACGACATCTTCAACCAGTTTTGACCGTTCAGGGCCTTTGCGCCGCTGTCGCGTCTTCCGCATCTTCGGCTTTGACAGCTGCGGCAAGGGCGCGTTTTCCTTGCGTCTTCGAGCGATACGTCTTATCGCCTCGCGGAATTCCCAGGGACGCCTGACAATCGCGTGGCGCACATGACCAGACCTCCGTTCAACCCGGCAATCGAGGCTCTCCTGCCGCCACCCATCCCCGCGGTGCAACGCTGGGCAGGCGCCTATGAGGGCAAATACGGTCCACTCATCGACCTGTCGCAAGCCGTGCCGGGCTATCCGCCGCATCCCGACCTCCTGCGCTGGCTGGCCGATGCCGCCGGCTCGGTCGCCTGTGCCGGCTATGGACCGATCGAGGGCGATGATGCCTTGCGGAGGGCCTATGCCGAACATGTCTCCGCTCTCTACGGCGTGCCGATCGGCGCTTCGAACATTCACATCACGGCGGGCTGCAACCAGGCTTTCGTCGCCGCTTGCCTCGCCGTCGCCGGGCCGGGAAACAAGGTGCTCCTTACCAACCCGTTCTACTTCAATCACGAGACGTCGCTGGCGATGCTGGGTATCGGCGTCGGGACCGTCGCATGCGGTGCCGGCGATGGCTTCGTTCCGGCCATGGCCGCCGTCGAGGCGGCGATCATGCCCGGCGTGAAGGCGCTGGCGCTCGTCTCGCCCAACAATCCGACCGGCGCGGTCTATCCGCCCGACCGTATCGCGGCGCTTTTCGATCTCTGCCGCCGACGCGGCATCTGGCTGATCCTCGACGAGACCTATCGCGACTTCCTGCCGCCGGACCGGTGGCCGGCACATCGGCTGTTCTCCGTTCCTGATTGGGAAGAAGGACTGATCCAGCTTTACAGCTTCTCCAAGTCCTTTTGCATTCCCGGCCACCGCCTCGGCGCCATTGCGGCGGGAGAGGAGACGATCGCGGCGATCGCCA
>SCRB01000961.1 GCA_004299545.1 Rhizobiaceae bacterium | reverse complement strand
CATCGCCCTCTTGCCTTACCTTGCGGAGGATGTCGCGCACACTCGCGTCGACGTCTTCTGAAATTTCCCTTTTGGCGGCAAGAAAGGCGCTGAAGGCTTTCTCAAAATCAGGGTCGGACTGGAAAAGGAACTTGGGCATGGGACCAATCAATCGTGAACAGGGCGGGATGAGGCCTCCCAGGCCGCTCCCAGATCGGTAAGGCGCGCCTCGATGCACTCCGCTTCGAGCCTTATCGCGGCCTTGCCGGCGAAGACCAGTTCAATGATGCCGGCCGGCGCATCTGTCGGCTCGAAACGGATGGCAAGAAGCGACAGGATCTCCTCGGGCTCGGTGCGCGAAATTCCGGCCGTCTTCATCGATACGATGCGGTCGAAATGCAGGACGGCACGATGACGCTCGTTGTGCAGCCGCGAAAGGAAGCCTTTTTTCCCTTCCCAGACGAAGCGGTTCATCGGCACGAGGAAACGCTTGCGGCCCAGCTGGAAGTCGAGATCGCCGACACGCATCAGCGAATCCTGCACATGCGCGGAAAGGACCTTCAGATCTTCCTCATCGAAAGCCACGAGCTTGATTGGGTCCATCGATCAGCGCCTGCCAGAGAAGACCTTCGAGTAAAATTGGCTCCCCTCTCTTAAAGCATGGAAAGCATGTCGCCCGGAAGCGTGCAGCGGTTTTGAGACGATGATCCGGGAAAAAGCAAGAATTTATGCAGAAAGCCGCTCGACTGTCGCGCCGCAGGCCGAGAGTTTCTGCTCCAGGCGCTCGAAGCCCCGGTCGAGGTGATAGACCCGGTTGACGACCGTTTCGCCTTCGGCGGCAAGTCCCGCGATCACGAGCGAGACGGAGGCGCGCAAATCCGTGGCCATGACAGGCGCGCCCTTCAGCATCCTGACACCGTCGACGATCGCCGTCTGCCCCTGGAGGCTGATGCGGGCCCCGAGCCTGGCCAGTTCCTGGACGTGCATGAAACGGTTTTCGAAGATGGTTTCGGTGATGCGCGCCCTGCCCTTCGCCATTGTCATCAGCCCCATGAACTGGGCCTGGAGATCGGTCGGGAACCCCGGAAACGGGGCAGTCGAGACATCGACGGCGTCGATGCCGCTGCCGTTTCGCCTGACACGGACGCCCGAATTGAGCGGCGTGATCTCGGCCCCGGTCTCGGCCAGCGTTTCGAAAACCGTTTCCAGCAGGTCCGTCCGTGCGCCTTCGAGCAGCACCTCCCCGCCTGTCATTGCAACCGCCATGGCGTAGGTGCCGGTCTCGATGCGATCCGGGATGATACGGTGACGGGCACCCGACAACGTCTCGACGCCGTCGATGGTGATGGTCGAGGTTCCCGCACCCTCGATCCGGGCGCCCATGGCGATGAGACACTCGGCAAGATTGACGACTTCCGGTTCGCGCGCCGCGTTTTCGAGCACCGTCTCGCCGCGCGCAAGCGTCGCCGCCATCATCATGACATGGGTGGCGCCGACGGACACCTTAGGGAAGACATAGCGGTTGCCGACGAG
The DNA here is from genome assembly GCA_004299545.1 of Rhizobiaceae bacterium. Lineage (GTDB taxonomy): Bacteria > Pseudomonadota > Alphaproteobacteria > Rhizobiales > Rhizobiaceae > Mesorhizobium_L. The sequence continues at coordinate 42 of SCRB01000961.1, read as the reverse complement.
CCGCTTCGGTGCACGCGCCACCACATAGCCATTGTCGATATC
>SCRB01000960.1 GCA_004299545.1 Rhizobiaceae bacterium | reverse complement strand
GTCCGCGGCCCGCAGCCCGGACGACCCGCGCATCATCGATACGGTGAAGGTGATCGACCGTTCCCTCAAATGCGATTTGCCGCAGGGGCCGGTCTGGTACCGCTATAATGATGACGGCTATGGCGAGCACAAGGACGGCAGGCCGTTCGACGGGACCGGTCACGGCAAGCCCTGGCCGCTTCTCACTGGCGAACGCGCCCATTACGAACTGGCGGCAGGACGCAAGGCGAAGGCATTGAAGCTGCTGGAGACGCTGGAGCTTTCCGCCGGCAAGGGTGGCCTGATCCCCGAACAGGTATGGGATGGCCCGGATATGCCCGAAAGAGAGCTGTTCCACGGCCAGCCTTCGGGCAGCGCCATGCCGCTGGTCTGGGCGCATTCGGAACATATCAAGCTGTTGCGCTCGCTTCGCGACGGTGCCGTCTTCGACATGCCGCCGCAGGGCGTGAGGCGCTATATCCGTGACAGGACGGTTTCTCCCGTCAGGTCATGGCAGTTCGTCAACAAGATCCGTTCGATACCGCCAGGCAAGGTGCTGCGCATAGAAGCGACGGCCAACGCAGTCGTCCACTGGAGCCTCGACGGCTGGAAAAACGTGCATGACAGTGAAACCTTTCGCAACTGTTTCGGGGTCTGTTTCGTTGATCTCCCCGTGGAGCGGGCAAAATCCGGCGATTGCGTGTGTTTTACCTTCTTCTGGCCCGATTCGGGCCATTGGGAGGGAAGCGATTTCTGCGTCACGATCGACGCTGAGGATGCCCTATAGGGCATCTGGCGAAGGCACTGGAAGCGAGACGACAGGTTTATCGGTTGACGACCCAACAAGGCAGGAAGCGATATGCAGATCGGTATGATGGGACTGGGCAGAATGGGCGCGAACATGGTGCGGCGCCTGTTGAAGGCGGGTCACGAATGCGTCGTCTATGACATCAGCAAGGACGCGGTTGCAGGTCTCGTCAAGGAAGGCGCGGTCGGAGCCGGCTCGATGGAGGAATTCGTCTCCAAGCTGGCCAAGCCGCGCTCGGCATGGCTGATGCTTCCCGCCGGCATCACCGGCGCGAATGTCGACAAGCTTGCCGGCCTGATGGAGAAGGGCGACATCATCATCGATGGCGGCAATTCTTACTACCACGACGATATCGACCGGGCAGCGAAGCTGGCGCCGAAAGGCCTGAATTATGTCGATGTCGGCACCAGCGGCGGCGTGTGGGGGCTGGAGCGCGGCTATTGCCTGATGATCGGCGGCCCCGACGGCGCGGTGAAGCATCTCGACCCCGTCTTTACGGCGTTGGCACCGGGGGCGGACCCGGCGGAAAAGGCTCCGGACAAGTCGCACGGCACCGCACCCTTCGGCTATCTGCATTGCGGGCCGTCGGGTTCCGGTCATTTCGTCAAGATGGTGCATAACGGCATCGAATACGGCGTCATGGCCGCCTATGCGGAGGGCATGAACATCCTCAAGGCCGCCGACGCCGGCGAAAAGAAGCGTGAAACGGACGCCGAAACGACGCCGCTCGATCATCCGGAATATTACAAATTCGACATCGATCTCGCCTCTGTGGCCGAAGTCTGGCGGCATGGCAGCGTCATCAGTTCCTGGCTGCTCGACCTGACGGCGTCGGCGCTGCGCGAGGACGCGGCGCTCGGCAAGTTCGGCGGTCGGGTCTCGGATTCGGGTGAGGGGCGCTGGACGCTGAATGCGGCCATCGAAACAGGGGTTCCGGCCAATATCCTGGCGGCGGCGCTTTTCCAGCGCTTCAGTTCGCGCGGCGATTCCGAATTTGCCGACAAGCTCTTGTCCGCCATGCGTTATGAGTTCGGCGGCCATCTTGAAAAGCCGGCCGGGAAGTAGCTCCGGCAACGTCGCGGCGCAACGCCGTGGCCGTTTCAACAATATGATCCGAAACAACAGGAAGGCAGGTTTCATGAGCGAAGAACGGTCCGACGCGCTTGTGCTTTTCGGGGCCACCGGCGATCTCGCCCACAAGAAGATTTTTCCCGCCCTCTACAAGATGGTTGAGAACGGTGCCCTCAAGGAGCCTGTCATCGGCGTCGCGTTCGATCAATGGGACGTGAAAAAGCTTCAGGAGCGTGCCAGGGATGGCATCAAGAACACGTTCGGCAAGGTCGACGACAAGGTCTTCTCCAAGCTCGCCGCGCTCCTGCGCTATGTCAGCGGCGATTATCGCGACCAGGCTACATTCGGCAAGCTGAAGGAGGCGCTCGGCGATTACAAGCGCCCGCTGCACTATCTCGCCGTGCCGCCCAGCATGTTCGAGGTGGTGGTGCAGGGACTCGAACAATCCGGCGCATCGGTTGGTGCGAGGCTGATGGTCGAGAAACCCTTCGGGCGTGACCTGCAATCGGCGCGCTGGCTGAACCGCGTCCTTCACATGGTCTTCGACGAGGACAGGATCTTCCGCATCGACCATTTTCTCGGCAAGGAGGCGATCCAGAACCTGCTCTATTTCCGCTTCGCCAATTCGTTTCTGGAACCTGTCTGGAACCGCAATTACATCGCCGACGTCCAGATCAACATGGCCGAGAATTTCGGCGTCCAGGGGCGGGGCCATTTCTATGACGAGGTCGGCTGTATCCGCGACGTCATCGAGAACCACCTCCTCAACATCATGCTCCTGCTTGCCATGGAGCCACCGAACGGACGTTCGAGCCAGGACATGATCGACGAGAAGGTCCAGGTGCTGCGGTCGATCCGCACGCTAAGCAAGGCCGATGTCGTGCGCGGGCAGTTCAAGGGATATCTGGCCGAGCCGGGTGTCGCTCCCAACTCTCCGGTCGAGACCTTCGCTGCGGTGCGCCTTTTCGTCGATACATGGCGCTGGCAGGGCGTCCCGTTCTTCATACGCGCCGGCAAATGCCTGCCGACCACCAGCACCGAGGTCGTGGTGCGGTTCCGCAAGCCGCCGCTTGATGTGTTCGATCCGATCGACGGCGCGGAATCGAACTATATCCGCTTCGGCGTGGGCCCCGACCTGTCGATCGGCATCGGCGCGCGCCGTAAGAAACCCGGCGACGAAATGACCGGCGAACAGGTCGAACTCCTGGCACTCGATTCCGGCAAGGACGACATGCCACCTTATGTCAGGCTGATCGGCGATGCCATGAACGGCAATTCCCAGCTTTTCACCCGCCAGGATGCCAGCGAGATCGCCTGGCGCATCGTCGGGCCGGTTCTGGACGACAAGACGCCGCCGCCCGTTTATGATCCGGGGACGTGGGGACCGGCCGACGCCATGAAGGGCTTCGGCCCGGTGAACGGCTGGGTGAACCCGAAAGCGAAATGAGGCCGAAAGCGAAATGAGGCCGGCGGCCAAATGAGGGCGAAGATATGAACAAGGTCGAGAAGAAGATCGTTGCGGCGACCGCGCAGGTCGTCCTTGGCATCGATATCGGCGGTTCGCATGTGAAGGTGATGACCAGCACCGGCAGCGAGGAACGGAAGGCCGAGTCCGGACCAAAAATGACTGCCGCCGGCATGGTGGCGGCCGTGAAAAAGCTCGCGGAAGGCTGGCACTACGACGTGATCGGGATGGGCTATCCCGGTCCCGTCCTGCATAACCGGCCGCTGGTCGAGCCGGCCAATCTCGGGCCGCATTGGGTGGGTTTCGACTTTAAGGGCAGCTTCGGCGTGCCGGTGAAGATCGTCAACGACGCGCTGATGCAGGCGATCGGTAGCTATGAAGGCGGCCGTATGCTCTTTCTCGGCCTTGGCACAGGGCTCGGCGCGGCGATGATCGTGGACAATATCGCACAGCCGATGGAGCTTGCGCATCTGCCATACAAAAAGGGCAGGTCTTTCGAGGAGTATGTCGGCGAGCGCGGCCTTGAAAAGCGCGGCAAGAAGAAGTGGCGGAAATCGGTTTTTGACGTGGTCGAACGGCTGCGCGCCGCGATGCAGCCCGATTATGTCGTGATCGGCGGCGGCAATGTCGAAAGGCTGAGCGAACTGCCGGAAGGTTGCCGCCGCGGCGACAATACGCTTGCCTTTAAGGGCGGATTCCGCCTCTGGCAGGACAAGGCCCTGGTGGTCTGAGGGTAACGGGTTCCATTCTTCCGGAATTGTGCCCTGTCACGCCGCCGGACGGGAATTCTCCAGGGCGGTCAGGAAGCCGTTCATCCAGGCGTGGGCGTTACTCTCCTTGATGCGTTTCAAAAGCGCCTCATGCCGCTCCTTGCGCTCGTCGAGCGGCATCGTCAGCGCGCGGTAGAGCGCTTCGGCCATTGCATCCAAATCGTAGGGATTGACGATCACGGCCTCCGCCATCTGCTCGGCTGCACCGGCGAACTGCGACAGCACGAGAACGCCCGGATCTGCGCTTTCCTGCGCGGCGACGAATTCCTTGGCGACGAGGTTCATGCCATCGCGAAGCGGCGTGACGAAGCCGACCTGGCTCGAGCGGAACAGCGCGGCAAGCTTGTCGCGCGGCACGTTGCGGTGCAGGTAGCGGATCGGCGTCCAGTTGAAATCCGCGAAGCGGCCGTTGATGGCGCCTGAAAGCCGTTCGAGTTCCTCGCGGATGTCGGCATAGGACTGGACATCCTCGCGCGTCGGTGGCGCGATCTGCAGCAGACTGACTTTCTTGTGAATGTCGGGGTGGTTTTCCAGAAGCCGTTCGAAAGCCTTGAAGCGGTCCGGCAGCCCTTTCGAATAATCGAGGCGATCGACACCCACCACCTGCTTTCGGCCCAGCATCTGCCGGCGCATCTGGTCGATCGCGACTTCCTCCGATCCTTTCTCCGCCATCTCGGCGAAGTGATCGACATCGATGCCGATCGGGAAGGCTCCCGCCTCGAAAGTATTGTCGCCCATCCGCATGAAGCCGGCGGAAAGCTCCTCCGCGCCGCTGTTCTCCTCGATGTAGCGGCGGAAATTGGTGAGGTCGGCTTCCGTCTGGAAGCCGATCAGATCGTAGGCCGACAGGCATTCGACCAGATATTCATGGCTGGTCGCGGCGGCGAGAAGGTCCGGCGGCGGGAAGGGGATATGGAGAAAGAAGCCGATACGCTGGCGGCAGCCGCGGCGGCGCAACTCTTCCGCCAGCGGTATCAGGTGATAATCATGCACCCAGACGATATCGTCCGGCTCAAGGAAGGGAAGCAGGCTGGACGCGAATTTGCTGTTCACCCTGACATAACTGTCGAAATAGGCCTGCTGGAAATTGACCAGGTCCAGCCGGTAATGGCAAAGCGGCCAGAGCACGCTGTTGGCGTAGCCGAGGTAATATTCCTCGTAATCCTGCTCCGTCAGGCCGATCGAAACGCGCGTGACCTTGCCGATTCTGTCTACCTCTGGCTCTCCGTCGCCG
>SCRB01000959.1 GCA_004299545.1 Rhizobiaceae bacterium | reverse complement strand
TCGCAGGACTGCAGCCGCTCCTGACGGCGCTTCTGGCAGGCTTATCCCTTGGCGATAGGATCGAGCCCAGGCACTGGGCAGGCCTGGCGCTCGGTTTCGCCGGTGTTCTCATCGTCGTTGCCCCCACGATCGGAACGCTTGGCAGCGGCGTGAACGTAGCAACGCTGACCGCCTCGCTTATCGCCGTGCTCGGCATCACGCTTGGCACGTTGTGGCAGAAGCGGTTCGGCGCCGGCGTCAATCTCCTCACCGGAACCGCGTGGCAATATCTGGGAGCGTCGGTACTGATGGTCCTCGCCTCCCACCTTTTCGAGCACGGTCACGCGATCTTCAACGGTGAATTGATCTTCGCCCTGGTCTGGCTGGTCCTGGTTCTTTCCGTCGGGGCGATCTTCCTCCTGATGCACATGATCCGCGAAGGCGAGGTGGCACGCGTCGCGTCGCTGTTTTATCTCGTGCCCGTGGTCACGGCCCTGATGGCATGGGTCCTTTTCGACGAAAAACTGTCTTTGCTGCAAATCGCCGGCATGATGCTGGCAAGCGGCGGCGTCGCCCTTTCGACTCTCGGGACGAAGCCGGCAAAGCTCCGCGCCGAACCTGTCTAGTGGAATGAATTTGACATTCGATACCCGCTTCATGTCGCCCCCGAAATCGAATGTCGAATTTGAAAATTCCACTAGAACCATAAACTTGCTAGTGGTTTTTCCGTTTCCAACATTTGCTCTCGGCCTCATACAAATGGGATGCAAATGTTGGAAACAAACCACTAGAATCACACGCTTGCCAATGGTTTTCCGTTTCCAACATTTGCACTTGGGCTGATACAAATAGGAGGCAAATGTTGGAAACAAACTACGGGCGACGGATCGAGGCGTCCGATTGAAACAAGAGCCGATCGACGCCTCTTCCGGCACGGAAGACGTTTCGGGCGGCCGTCCTCGCCGCCTTTCAACCGTTCTGCGAGGACTGGCGGGGACCGCCGCCGATTGCGTGATGATGGAAGAGGTGCGGCTTGCGCTCGGCGACCGCAGCCTTGCCGCGCTTCTGGCCTTCTTCGCTGCCATCAACCTCCTGCCGCTGCCGCCCGGTACGACACTTTTTCTCGGGCCACCGCTGATGATCATCTCGGCGCAGATGGTTCTCGGTCACGGAAAGGTCTGGCTGCCGCGCAAGATGTTGGACAGGTCCATTGGCGCCGAGCATTTCAGGAGCATGACGGACAGGCTGATGCCGCGTCTCATCTGGCTCGAAAAGCTTGTCAAGCCGCGCCTATGGCCCTTCGCCTCAAACGAGACGGCCGATCGCATCCTCGGCGTCATTGCCTTCGTTCTCGGAACCGTGGTGACGCTTCCGATCCCTTTCGGCAACTGGATGCCGGCCTTCGCGATCTTCCTGATAGCGCTGGCCATTTCCGAAAGGGACGGCATCCTTCTGATCGCCGGCCTCGTCGCGGCCGTCGCGGCCTTCGCGATCATCGTCCTTCTTTTCGGGACCGCCCAGGCGCTCTTCGGCTTCCTCTTCCACTGACGGCAATTTTTACTGACGGCAATGTCGCGAATGGGCGTCGTTTTTGAATGCGCGGGCGTCGTCTGGCAACTAGCGAACGCCCCGCCTTGCCGCCATTGTCACACGCGGAACGGTGAAACCGCGCGATGAGCGGGCGCGAAGGTTCCTCGTGTGAACAGGATTTTCCATGGCTGATCTCGTCATTGTCTACTGGCGCGACATCCCCGCGCAGGTGATCGTCAAGAAAGGGCGGCAAAGCGCCAAGCGTGAATTGCCGCTGCGTTTCACCGAGGCAATCGACATGTGCGCCATGCGGACCGGTGCCGCGGAGACCGACGATTATCTCGCCGAATGGCGCCGTGGAACCCCGGTGCCGGTCAGCGACGATCTCGAAGCCGAAGCCGATAGCATGCTCCAGAAGCTCGATACCGAATATGGCCGGGAGCGCCTCGTGGCGCTCGTGAAGGCGGGCGGCAGGGAAAATGGCTGACCCCGCCCTCTCCTCCACGACGGCAGCCGGGCCCGGAGGCAGCCAAACGGAAAAGCTTCCCCCGGCCGCAGCCTCCGGCGTTACCCAGGCGACGATCGTCAAAAAAGCGGCGCCGAAAACCGACTACAAGCCCGCGGACGTGTCGCCGCAGCGGCGCGTCCAGCGCCGCTATGCCGTCAGGCTCTGGTCGGTGCGCCATTCGCGCTTTCTGGAGTGGTTTTACGCCCGCTTCGCCGATACGTTCCTGGCGCTTCACCCGCTCTGGAAGGCGATCGGCTACGGCCGCGTCGAAGGGCCGGTCAAGTTCATCGAGAAGCGGGTCAAGGGCTTCATGTTCGACTGCCGCATGTGCGGCCAGTGCGTGCTTTCCTCGACCGGCATGTCCTGCCCCATGAACTGCCCGAAGCAGCTCAGGAACGGGCCCTGCGGCGGTGTCCGGGCCAACGGCCATTGCGAGGTCGAACCCGACATGCCCTGTGTCTGGGTCAAGGCATGGGAAGGCTCGCGCAACATGAAGAAGGGCGATGCCATCCTCAATGTGCAGAAACCGGTCGACCAGTCCCTGCGCGAAACCTCGGCGTGGCTGCGCGTGACGGCGCAGGCGGCAGCGGAACGGGAAAAGGCGAAGGAAGCCTCCTCATGACCCCTGCCCGCCCGCACCAGCGCGACGAAAACCCCGCCGGCATCGATCTGCCGCTCGAGCCGTTGCCCGGCCATTTTTCGCGCGGCCGGCTGGAGCGTGTCCTGCGCCGGGGCGAGTTCGCGGTCACGGCCGAGCTCAATCCGCCGGACAGCGCCGATCCCGAAGACGTTTACGAGCGCGCGCGGATCTTCGACGGATG
>SCRB01000958.1 GCA_004299545.1 Rhizobiaceae bacterium | reverse complement strand
GCGTGTGACGCTATTGCAAGCACTCATCCGGAATTAGGCCGATTAAACTTGTTCCAGGCCTGCGATCGTCAGGCCTTCGCCTTCACCAGCCAGTCGGTGAATTGCTTCATCGTGTCGTCGGCGATCTTTTCCATCAGCGCTCCGGAAACCGACGACCAGCCGGTCCCGTTGCCGCCGCTCGTCACTTCCTGGCCCTCTATGCGGTGCAACCGGGTGCCGGACGGGTCGAGGACATCCCAGACATAGACGACCGTCGTCTTCTGGCCTTCGGTGAAGGCGGAGAAATAGCCTTTGAGGATATGCGTGGTCCCCTTCGCATTCGCCGGGACGATGCTGATGCCATCCGCCTTGGCGTCGACGGCGAGGCGCTGGGAAAGGGGGGCTACCGCTTCGGTCGTCGCGCCGATGATCGGTGCGAACTGGATATGCGTCTTCGGCGCGATCGCGGCAAGCGCGGCCGATGAGGCCGCTGCTACGGGAGCCGTCGTGCCGCCGCTTGCCGGCGTGGCGGATGGCGCCGTCGCGGCCATGGCATTGCCGCTTGCGGGGGTCTGAACGTTCAGCGCCGATCCCGTGCTGGTACAGCCAGTAGCTGCCAACAGCACCGCCAACGGGAATATTGCCCGCAGATGGAATTTCATGCCTTTATCGTCCCCCAAAGCGAATCCTCTTCGCCCATGAAGCCGGTGGAGACCGAATTCATTGCACGATCAAGTCGAGATCATGACGCGACAGCGGTTTCGGCTCGTCTTCCGTTGTGAGATAGGTCCGGCCGAGCGTCATGGCGGTCTCGCTCTCCGAATCCATGATGACCATATGCGCGAAAAGGGTCATGTCCGGCTGGATCGGTTCCGAATTGCCGCTATAGAACATCGGCATGTCCATCCACGAGGGAGTGAAGCGCGCGCCGAGCGAATAGCCGCACGCGTTGAGGCGGTGGCGGGTGAGGCCGTGCTCCTCCAGCACGCGCGCATGGGCATCGAAAACATCGCCGAAAGTCTTGCCGGGAATCATCGCCTTCTCCACGGCAAGCAGCGCCTCTCGCGCCGTCTCGAAAAGCTCCTGATGACGCCTGGTGGCGCGGCCGACGAGAACGGTGCGCATCATCACGGCATGGTAGTGATGGAAAACGCCGGCCCATTCGAGTGTCATCTGGTCGTTCTTCGTCAACTTGCGCCGGCCGGCCTTGTAGCGGCACAGAAGCGCATCGGGGCCGGAGCCGATAATGAATTCGTTGGCGGGGTAGTCGCCGCCGCCGGCAAAGATCGCTCCCTGCATGGCCGCAAGGATGGCACCTTCGTCCCCGCCCTGCCTGATGAGGGGCAACGCGGCGTCGAATGCGTCGTCGGCGAGCGCGGCTGCCTTCTTCACCTTGGCGATCTCGGCGGGGCTCTTGAACAGCCTGAGACGATTAACGATCCCAGAGGCGTCGCTGATCTGGGCGAAAGTCAGCAATTGCTCGTCGAGCCTGTGGCAATTGTATCCGGTGAGGCCGTGCGTGTCATATTCGACGCCGATGCTGCAGCCGAGCAGATCGAGATCGTCGAGCAGTTTGCGCAGATCGACCGCTGGATTGGCGCCGTCGCGGTCGATCCACAGGACGATGTTCTCGATGATGGAGGTATTGCGGGCTTGTCTGAGATCGGCCGAGCGCGTCAGGAGCGTCATCGAGCCGTCCGCCTTCACCACCAGGCATTGGAAAAAGCAGAAGCCGAACGTGTCGTAGCCGGTCAGCCAGTACATGCTCTCCTGTGCGAAAAGCAGCAGCGCGTCGAGCTTCTTTTCCGCCATCTCGATCATCAGGCGGTCGCGCCTGGCGTCGAACTCGGCGCGTTCGAATTGCAGTGCCATCAACGCTCCTCCAACAGAATCGCGGATACCTGCCTTCCATAGTCCGGCTCGCCCCGATGGACGCTGCGGCGATAGGAAAAAAAGTTCTCCTCCTCGCCATAGGTGCATCTGCCGAGACTTTCCGCTTCGACGCCGGCCGCGCGGAGACGCTCCACCGTATAGTTATTGAGGTCGAAAAGGGCATGGCCGGTCTGTCCCGAGGGAACGAAATAGCGCGCGTTGTCCTTGTCGGCTTCCTCGAACCGGGCGATGAATTCCGGCCCCACCTCGTAATTTTTCTGGCTGATCGAAGGGCCGAGCACGGCGACGATGCCGTCGCGCCGCGCGCCGATCGCTTCCATCGCCGCGATCGTTGCCTCCAGTACGCCACCGAACGCACCTTTCCAGCCGGCATGGGCCGCGCCGATGACGCCGCTTTCGGCATCGGCGAAGAGAACCGGGCCGCAATCGGCCGTCAAAATGCCGAGTGCCAGGCCGGGCCTGTCGGTGACGAGCGCGTCAGCACGCGGCCGTTCGCTGCCGAGGGGTTTAGTGAGCGTCACAACCTCCGGGGAATGGACCTGATGCAGCGTCGCCAGATGCTCGACGGTCACGCCGAGCCATTCGGCGACGCGGGCGCGATTCGTGCGCACGTTCACCCGGTCGTCGGACGAGCCGAGTCCGACATTCAGGCTCGCGTAAATCCCGCCGGAGACACCACCGGCGCGCGTGAAAAAGCCATGCTTTACGCCATTTGCCGCCGTGCGGTCGAGCACCGGCGCACAAAGAGGAACAGGCTTTTGTCGATCGAGCATCAGCGGCATCGTCCCTTCGTTGCGGCCGACCGTTCCAAGGCGCGCGATGATGGGGAAGGGGATGGGCGAAGTCAACCGAGTGTCCGGGTCCAGTACTCAACCCCACCAGAAGATGGCCGCGATGATGATATAGAGGCCGACAAGCGCCGCTCCGTCGACGATATCGGCGCGGCCGTCCACGGTTACGACCGTGACCACGAGCACCGACAGGAAGAGCGCGGCAGCGAGGATCGGCGGGATCGCCAGAGTGAAAGGCGTGCCGCCGATCGCGAAACTGACGAGGATCAGGATGGGAATCAGCGCCACGGCGACCTGAAGCGCGCTGTTGAGGACGACGCTGACTGCAAAATCGGCCTTGCCTTGCGCGGCGAGACGGATGCCGACGACATTCTCGACGGCATTGCCGGCGATCGCAACGACGACAAGGCCCGCGAAAGCCTGGCTGATGCCGAGCACCTCGATCGCCGGTTCCAGGGCATCGACGAACCAGTCCGACACCAGAGCCGCCGCGATTCCGCTCAGCGCCAACACGCCGATGGCCAGTGCCAGCGGCCAAGCGCGGAAATGCCTGTGCGCCTCTGCCGGCACCGCTCTTTGGCCCTGGGCGAGCATGACCCGCGTCTGGACCGCCAGGACGAGAAGGAGGACGATCGCACATACTACCGACAGCGCCTGCTCATGTTCACCCGCGGGAAGATGCAACTCATGCGCGAGTGTTGGCAGCACAAGGGCGCAAACCGCCAACAGGAGCAGGATTGCGATCATCCGCGGTGCCTGACCTTCGAACACCAGAACGCCGTGCTTTGTCCCGCCCACGAAAAAGGCGAGGCCGAGCACAAGGAGCGCGTTTCCGAGGATGGACCCGATCAGCGAAGCCTGAACCACCACGACGAGACCGGCCTGAAGCGCGAAGATCGCGACGAAGAGTTCCGGCAGGTTGCCCACCGCCGACTGCACGATGCCGGTTGCCGCAGGGCCGAGATAGTTTCCGAGCTGATCCGTCGCCTCGCCGATCAGATGCGCGATGCCTGCCAGCGCCAGCGCGCAGACAGCAAAGCTCAGGATTGGTGCGGCGTTCAGAAAGTGAAGCCCTGCTGCCAGCCCCACCAAAATCGCCGATGCGGCCATGACTGCCTGGGCACTGCGTTCGACGGTCGCGAGCATTGATCCCTCTCTTTTGGTGGCGCGGGCTCAATCCAGGTCGTGCCCCTCAGGTCCCGACCCTAATGATATTCGGCCGACAGTGCCAAGACGGAAGGCCGAGGCAAGATCGATCGCTTCCGGATCTTCTAAATTCCGCTACCGTGTGTCGGATCGACAAAGGTCCATTCGTCCTTTGGGCGTCTGTTCCGGCACTCAGGAGATAGCGATCATGCCCAACACCGTCCATTTGCACCGCGTTCTCGCAACGAAACCAGAAAAAGTCTATCGCGCGTTCATCGAAGCGGATGCGCTCGCGAAATGGCTTCCGCCCAACGGCTTCACCTGCACCGTGCATCATCTGGAGGCGAAAGTCGGCGGCACGTTCAAAATGTCCTTCCGCAATTTCACGACGGGAGAGGGCCATTCGTTCGGAGGCGAATATGTCGAACTCGTTCCCGGCGAGCGCGTGCGCTACACGGACAAGTTCGACGATCCCAACCTGCCGGGCGAAATGCAGGTAACGGTGGTGCTGAAGAAAGTATCGGTCGGCACCGAGGTGGAGATAACGCAGGCGGGTGTACCGGACGTCATTCCTCTTGAGGCGTGCTACCTCGGCTGGCAGGAATCGCTCAGAAACCTGGCGAGGCTCATCGAGCCCGAGATCAAGCAGTAACGCATCAGGATCGGCGCGATCTCTTCGTTCGGGCGCAATCGCCGCCGGTCCGGGTCTTATCCGGAAAACGGCAGTTAGGCCGTGCGGCCGGCCTTCAATTCGAGGACCTTGAAGAGCGTTCCCATCTGATCCGGCCTGGCGAGCCGCTCGACTTCGGCTTGAAGACGCGCCTGAAGGACGGCATCGCCCCCCGCACCGAGATGGCCGGCACGTTCCAGGAGACCGAACTTCAGCAGGAAGTCGCCCTGGGTCGACAATTGCGTTTGGAGGCCGGCCGCCCCGGCGGCCGCGGCAAGCGCGGCGAAATCGACATGGGCAGTCAGATCGGCCTCACCGGGATGGGCGAAGACATCATCATAAGCGTGCTGGCGGAGGGCTTGCAGCGTATCCCCCGTTCCCGGCTCCAGATAGCCGTAATCGATGAAAAGGCCGGCGCCGCCTTTTGCCGCGATGCGGGCTGCGATCTTGTCCATCAGTGCCGAGCGGGCGGGGGCGAATTCCACTATGGTACCGGCCGGAGCCCGTTTTGCCACGGCAGGCAGAAGCGCGGGGTCGGGCGTGCCGGGTCCGGCGACGAAGCGAAAATCGTCCTTGTCGTCAAGCGCGACGAGGCGTTCGCGCCAGCCTTCCTTCACCCGGACATATTGCCGGATCGGAATGGCGTCGAAGATCTCGTTGCCGACAATGAAAAGCGGCGTGTCCGGCAAGGTTGCGATGTCGGTGTGCCAGACGGGCAGCTTCGGCGCAGAGGCCAGCCTTGCCTTCTGGATTCCGCTCAGGCGGGGGCTTGTCTCGACCAGGGCGACGGTTACGGCCGGGAGGAAGCGGCCGTCGAGCTTCGAAAAGACGCGCAGCATATCCTGCATCAGCGTGCCGCGACCGGGGCCGATTTCGACGACCGTTGCAGGCAAGGGGCGGCCCGCTTCCACCCACGCATTGTAGAGCCAGGCGGCCAGCAGTTCCCCGAACATCTGGCTGATTTCGGGCGCCGTGGTAAAGTCGCCCTCGAGCCCGAAGGGCTCATGGCTCATGTAATAGCCATGCGCGGGATCATAGAGGCAGGTCGCCATGTAGTCTGAGACGTTGACCGGCCCCTGCGCCGCGATCAGGCGTTTCAGCCGGTCGCCGAGCGCCGTCATGACGCCTGCGGCGCTGACGCTTTCCTCGCCCGCACCATGGCCCAGATGCCGATCACCACCATGGGGGAGGAAAGGATCATGCCCATGGTCAGCCAACCACCGAAAAGGTAGCCGAGCTGCGGGTCGGGTTCACGGAAGAATTCAGCGAAAATGCGCGCGAGGCCGTAGCCGGTAATGAAGGCGCCGCCGACGAAGCCCGGCTTCCTGAGTTTCAGGAAACGGTGGGTGAGGACCCGTAGCACAATGAAAAGCACCAGGCCTTCCAGCGCCGCTTCGTAGAGCTGGCTTGGGTGGCGCGGTTGCGGGCCGCCATTCGGAAAGACGATCCCCCATGGCATGTCGGTCGGGCGACCCCACAGTTCCGAATTGATGAAATTACAGATTCTGACAACGCCAAGACCGAAGGGCGCAGTTGCGGCGATGGTGTCGATCATGCTCCACGGATTGATGCCGCGCCGCCAGGAAAAGAGCACCATCGCGACGACGGTTCCGAGCATGCCGCCGTGAAAGGACATGCCGCCCTGCCAGACGGCCACGATATCGAGCGGATGCGCGGCGTAGAGCGGAAGATCGTAGAAAAGGACATAGCCGATCCGGCCGCCGACCACGACGCCGACCGCGGCCCAGACGAGGAAATCGTCGAGGTCGATGGGCTTCAT
>SCRB01000957.1 GCA_004299545.1 Rhizobiaceae bacterium | reverse complement strand
CACGCCGCACCGATCGCCGCAATTGCGCCGACCGTCCATAGCGCCGCGAAGATTGGGTCCACCGTGGTCAGAGCCGGCCTGAAAGTTCCGAAACCATAGGACCAGAAAGGCCAGACCGCCGCGATGAATGCGACGAGGACGAGAAGCCGCAGTTGCGGCTGGAGCCGCCGGGTTCCGAGAAAGGCTTCCAGAAAACGCGCCCACCGCCATGACAGCGTCAGCAATGCTCGTTCGAAGATGCGTTGACCCTTGAGGCGGCGGAGCCATGGCGGTCCTTCCTCGCAATGGGCGAGATAATGCCTGAGCGCCAGATAGAGAATGGCGCCGGACGCCAGCGCAGCCATGCTGAGCGCAAGCGGCAACGTGAAGCCGTGCCAGACGACGAGGCTGTAGCTGGGTGTCTCCGGACCGAGGACGGCCGTTACGGCGATATGCAGGAACGGCCCGATGGTGTGGCCCGGAATGATGCCGACGACAAGGCAGATTGCGACGAGGAAGAGGATCGGCAGGCGCATCAGGAAGGGCGGTTCGTGCGGCTGGTGCGGCATGTCGGCGGGCACAGGTCCGAAGAAGACGCCATGGATGAATCGGATCGAATATGCGACGGCGAAGGCGCTGCCGATCACCGCGGCATAGGGCGCGGCGGTATCGAGGATCGAGATGGCGTGCGTCTCGATCGCCTCGGCAATGAACATCTCCTTCGACAGGAATCCGTTGAGCAGCGGCACACCCGCCATTGCCGCGCTTGCCACCATGGCCAGTGTCGCCGTGATCGGCATGAAGCGGAAGAGGCCGCCCAGCCGCCGCATGTCGCGCGTGCCCGCCTCATGGTCGATGATGCCGGCCGCCATGAACAGCGATGCCTTGAAGGTGGCGTGATTGACCATGTGGAAGATCGCCGCGACGGCGGCAAGAGGACTGCCGAGGCTGAGGAGCAGCGTAATCAGCCCCAGATGGCTGATGGTGGAATAGGCGAGCAGGCCCTTGATGTCCTGCTGGAAGATGGCGAAATAGGCACCGAGCACGAAGGAGGCCATGCCGGCGAGGCCGACGATCCAGAACCATTCCGGCGAGCCGGCCAGCACCGGCCAGAGCCTTGCCATCAGGAAGACGCCGGCTTTCACCATCGTCGCCGAATGCAGATAGGCCGATACGGGCGTCGGTGCCGCCATCGCATTGGGTAGCCAGAAATGGAACGGGAACTGCGCGCTCTTCGTCAGTGCGCCGATCAGGATGAGCACGAGCGCCGGCACGTAAAGCGGGCTCGAGCGGATGCGGTCGCCCGAGGCCAGCACCTTGTCGAGGTCGTAGCTGCCGACGATATGGCCGATGACGAGTACGCCCGCCAGAAGACAGATCCCGCCAAGGCCCGTGACGACGAGCGCCATGCGGGCACCGTCGCGCGCACCGGCGGTGTGGTGCCAGTAGCCGACCAGCAGGAAGGAGAGGATGCTGGTCAGCTCCCAGAAGACGACGAGCAGGACAAGGTTGCCCGACAGGACGATGCCGAGCATTGCGCCCATGAAGGCGAGCAGGAAGGCGTAGAACCGCCGGACCGGATCGGCGGGCGCCATATAATAACGGGCATAAAGGACGACGAGGAAGCCGATGCCCGAGATGAGGATGGCGAAAAGCCAGGCGAACCCGTCCATCCGCAGCTTGAAGGCTAGACCGAGCGTCGGTACCCATTCCGTCACGCTGCGGATGACGGTGCCGCCCGCTATCGCCGGATAGAGGAGAACGGCCAGAGCGAACCCGCTGGCCATCACGGCGCCGGCGAGCCAGGCTTCCGCATTGCGGGAATTCGTCGGAAGTACTGCTGCGACGATGCTCCCCGCAAAAGGCAGGGCGATCATCAGGACCAGCAGGATGTCGTCCGTCGTTGCGTGCAGCGCCCGTTTCTCCGCAGATCGGGAGTCGCTGCCCGATCGGACCCATTATGGTTGACTCGGGCGGTGGCACGCAAGCCGTCCATGGGAGGAAACCGCGTCGGAGCGGGAGCGCCCCGTTGCCGCTCACCAGTAGCGGACGATGTCGTTAAGAGTGATCGAGCCGATGATCTTGCCGCCGGCATCCGTGACCGAAGCCCGGTTCCGTTCGCCTTCCGACAGGTGCTTGGCGGCGGCTTCCAGCGTCATGTCGGCCGGCAGGCTCATGCCCGTCTCGTCTCCGGCCGGCCCCATGATGGTCTCGATGCGGATGACGCGGCTGCGATTGACCTCTTTCACGAAGGACGCGATGTAGTCGTCGGCCGGCTTGAGCACGATCTCCTGGCCCGTTCCCTGCTGGATAATCTTGCCGTCGCGTAGAATGGCGACCTTGTCGCCGAGGCGCAGCGCCTCGTCGAGGTCATGCGTGATGAAGACGACCGTCTTCTTCAATTCCTGCTGCAATTCGAGCAAAATGGTCTGCATATCGACGCGGATGAGGGGATCGAGCGCGGAAAAGGCCTCATCCATCAGGAGGATTTCCGCGTCCGTCGTCAGCGCGCGCGCCAGCCCGACGCGCTGCTGCATGCCGCCCGAAAGCTGGTTGGGATAATGCTTCTCGAAACCCTTGAGGCCGACCCTCTCGACCCAATGGAGGGCACGTTTTTCGCATTCGGCCCGCTTCACCCCCTGGATGCGCAGCCCGTAGAACGTATTTTCCAGAACGGTACGGTGGGGCAGGAGGGCGAATTTCTGGAAGACCATGGCGGTCCGCCGCCGTCGGTATTCCCGCAATGCCGCCGGATTCAGCTTGCAGATGTCGGTGCCGTCATAGAGCACCTCGCCCGAGGTCGGCTCGATGAGCCGGTTGATATGGCGGATGAGGGTCGATTTTCCGGAGCCGGAAAGACCCATGATGACGGTGATGGCGCTGCCGGGAAGGGTGATGTTGATGTCCTGGAGGCCGAGCACATGGCCGTGCTGTTCCATCAGCTCGGCCTTGCCTAATCCGTTCCTGACCTTGTCTACGAAATCCCGCCCTTGCGGGCCGAAGATCTTGTAGAGGTTCCGTATCTCGATGTCGCGATCAGCCATGGACGACTTCTGCGTGCCGTTGCAGGCGCTTGCCGTAGGATTGGCTCACGCGGTCGAAGATCGCCGCAATGC
>SCRB01000956.1 GCA_004299545.1 Rhizobiaceae bacterium | reverse complement strand
GTCGTATCGCCTCTCGTGACCCGGCGACGTGCAAGGTCCATAGTGAGGTCCGCGAGCGTCAATATCGTTTCCTCCGGGATATCGGGCGGTCGCCGTGCCAACGCGTTGACTCGCGCAAGCAGTTCGGAAAATGCGAAAGGCTTGACCAGATAATCGTCGCCACCGGCCTCAAGACCCTCGACGCGGTCGTTAACGCCGCCAATGGACGTCAGGAAGAGCGCCGGAGTCTTCTTGCGTGCGGCGCGCAACGCCTTGACCAGTGACAACCCGTCGAGCGAGGGTAACATCCGGTCCACGATCAGGATATCATAGGGTTCGCGCATGGCATGAAACAGCGCGTCCTGGCCGTCGGCGAGAACGTCGCAAACGTGACCTTCCTCGCTTAGTCCGCGCGATACATAGGCAGAAAGCTTCTCGTCATCCTCGATCAATAACAGCCGCATGACAGGCATCCAGATTCTAACGACGATCGCCAGATCGCTCGGGCAGCGTCAGGTTTCGCCGGAGGCTCCTCTCCCTATTCGTTCTCCTTTTAATACTCAACACTTACGTCGCCCTTTCACCGGATTGACAAAAATGCAAATCGGGAGCGGCCAAGCCTGGCTTTTCGCATTTTCGTAAGGTTGCACACAGCCGTCCGCAAGCGAAAGCGATCATTGATCCCACGAGTGCCTTCGGGCCTGCAAAGGCTCGGTGCGCCAGACGGCCCGCAACCTCCCCAAACGGGCACCTTGACCGATAAAGGAAAGAAGATGAATAGATCCGTCAAATTTGTTCGGCATCCCCACGTCCGCAAGGCGTTGGCTGCTGTCGCGATCTGCGCGGTCGCGAGTCCGGCTTTCGCATACACCGGACAGTCGCTTTCAAAACATGCCAAAATCAGCATCCAACAGGCGGAAAAAGTCGTTCATAAAGCCCTGCCCGGTGGCCGGATCACCGACCGCGAGCTCGAGCGGGAACGCGGCGGCAGCGGCTTCCGCTACTCGTTCGACGTGAAAGTCAATGGCAAGACCAGAGAGATCGGCGTTGATGCCGTCACCGGCCGCCTGCTCGAAAATTCGGCCGAGGGGCCGAACGCCGACTGACGCATTCCGAAACGATCTTCTGCGCGGCACAAGGAAACGGCCGTGAGCGCATGCAGTCCCTTGAGGATCACGCTGATCTGGAAGATCCGGTGGATGCGGTGTTCGTCCATCGATCGAAATCGAATGAAAGGTGAAACCATGGATGTTGTGCTAACGCGCTGGATCAATGCGCCGGCGGGGATGCACCAGATCCTCGATATCGTCCTTGTCGGCTTCACGCAATTCGGCGTGCCGCTGATCGTGCTCGTTGTCGTGCTTCAATGGTGGACCGGGGAAGACCGCACGCATGTGCGTCATGCGGCGCTTGCATCGGGGCTGTCATTTCTTCTGGGACTGGCGATCAATCAGGCCATCCTGTTGTTCATCCATCGCATCCGACCCTATGACGCGGGCGTTTCGCACCTGATCATCGCGCCGAGCACCGACTGGTCCTTTCCGTCAGACCATGCCACGGCATCGATGGCCGTCGTCGCGGCTTTCGCCATGCAGCGGCTACCCCGTCGCACGCTGGCACTGTTTCTCCTGGCATTCATGGTTTGCTGGTCCCGGATCTATGTCGGAACACACTACGTCACCGACGTCCTCGGCGGTGCGTGCACGGGCATCCTCGCGGCGATCATCGTCCGTATCGGCTATCGTGAGGGAACAAGGCTCGACAAATGGACGACAAACATCCTCTAACGACCTGGCAAGCGTCATGTCCTCTCACGGATTCATGATTGCATGACAGGTCAAGGCCGCGGCGCCTCGATGGTTGAGGCAATACCTAGAATTGGAAGGCGATCATTGGGGTGGTCGCCGAGAAGCTTCGTTCGGCGACAGCGCCCAGAGCAAGGGCTATGCCGAGTGCGAAAACGAGATAGAGCCGGACACCGATCAATTTTCTGCTCCTTTTCCTCAATCGGGAGCGACAATCAACGCCGTGGATTTCGGCAGGCATCGTGGAA
>SCRB01000094.1 GCA_004299545.1 Rhizobiaceae bacterium | reverse complement strand
GTCAAGGTCCCTACGCGTGGGGGACTGGGCGTGGAGCTCGACATGCAGGAGGTCGAGAAGGCGCACCAGCTCTACCTTCAGCACGGCCTGCAGCGATCCGGAAATCCGGGCGCCCTTGAGCGGCTTGACGCTGCCGAATTCCTCACGGCATGCCATCAGGCCCGGCATCTCCGTTTCGGCAATTTCGATTTCCTTGCGGCCCCAGTCGGCGAGGTCAAGGTCCTTGACGGCGTAGTCGTTGGAATTCGCCATTGTCATTCTCCAGTTGTCCAGAAGAGCGGCCTCTTCTGCCGGCCGCAATCATTCGCCGCTCCTATCAGATCGAAACGGGTGCGACAATAGATATAAAGAAATCCTTATCTCTCTATATTGGGTCGCGAAAGAGATCAGCATTCCTCGCCGAAACGCGAGGAGATGAGCTCTTCCAGGGCCTTCATGACCTCGAGAGCCTCCGGGCCGGTGGCCTTGACGCTGATGCAGCAGCCGGGGCTCGCGGCAAGCATCATGAGTCCCATGATGGAGGTTCCGCCGACCGTCACGCCGTCCTTTTCGACCTCGACGGCAGCGTCATGGGCGCTGACCACCTGGACGAATTTGGCCGAGGCGCGCGCGTGCAATCCGCGCTGGTTGATGATGGGAAATTCCCTCATTACGACGCCGGTTCGGGAATTGACGAGTTCCGTCATTTTCCGCTCAGGAACTTGCTCGCGACATTGATGTATTTCCGGCCGGCCGCCTGGGCTTCCTCGAGAGCGGACGGCATGTCGTCATTGACGCGGACGCTGGAGAGCTTGATCAGCATCGGCAGGTTCACCCCCGCGATCACCTCGACCTTCCCCGATTTCATCACCGATATGGCGAGATTGGAAGGCGTTCCGCCGAACATGTCGGTCAGCACGATGACCCCGGCGCCAGTGTCGGATCGTTTCACCGCTTCGACAATGTCGCGGCGGCGCTGCTCCATGTCGTCGTCCGCGCCGATGCAAACCGTTTCGAAGTTCTGCTGCTGTCCGACGACGTGTTCGACGGCGTTACGGAATTCTTCGGCCAAGCGACCGTGCGTCACAAGCACGAGTCCGATCATTCAGCGACGGCTCCCGACTGGCCCCGATTGCGGGTGCAACAATTTTGGCCGTAGCCAGCTGGGCGGAACGGCAAATGCGCTATCTTGTCGATGCTCTTGCCGTTGACAAGCCCAAATCCTGCCTTTTTTGTTCAATTTGACGCACCGTCATCTTTCGAAATCCCGCTCCAGATAGGTCTTTTCGCGCAGGCGGGCAACTATCACGTGAAGAGCAAGCGGCCCCGTGGTGGCGTCGATCGTCAACCGGGGCACGGCGACGCCGAGAAGGGAAATCGTTTCTTCCGGCTGGAAACGCGGGGCGAGGGCAGGCTCCACGAGATCGACAACGAGGTCGATGACGGCGCGGCTTTCGAAAGGCGTTCTCGCGGGGCCGAACCCTCTTAATTCGACCAATCCCACTATGGCGGGCGGGGCTTCGGCGACGATCCGTCCGCCCGACCCGTGGAGCAGGACCTGATCGTCCGAAACGAGGCGGCCGAAACGGTTTAGCGCCTTGCACCGGTCGAGAAGCGCCAGGGCCAGCGCCGTCTTGCCTGAGCCGGAAGGGCCGCGCACCATGATCCCGCGATCGCCAAGCAAGACCACGGTCGCATGGTGGTTCCGCGGATTTCGTTCGGCGGGAGCCTGCATCATTCCTCGGACGGCAGCGTCACGATGAAACGGGCGCCGCGTATGTCGCCCGGTTTCGTGCCCATGATGTTCTCCGCGTTGAGCGTGCCGCCATGCGCCTCAATGATCTGCCGGCTGATCGACAGGCCAAGGCCGGAGTTCTGGCCGAATGCTTCGATGGCGGGGCGGTCCGTATAGAAGCGCTCGAAGATGCGGTCGATGCGTTCGGCCCTGATCCCCGGACCATTGTCCTCGACTGTCAAGATGGTGTACCTGCCGGAGCGCGCCAAGGTCACGAGAATCCTTCCCTCCTCTTCCGGCACGAAGGAACGCGCGTTTTCGATAAGGTTGGTCAGCACCTGCCCGATCCTCAGATCATGCCCCTGCACGAAATAGCCTTTCGTCCCGTGGGGCAGTCTGGCTGCCTCGAAATCGATCTGGACGTTCTTCTTGCCCCTGCCGGCTTGCCTGGAAACAGAAACCAGGTCGGCGA
The DNA here is from genome assembly GCA_004299545.1 of Rhizobiaceae bacterium. Taxonomy (GTDB): domain Bacteria; phylum Pseudomonadota; class Alphaproteobacteria; order Rhizobiales; family Rhizobiaceae; genus Mesorhizobium_L. The sequence goes on along the minus strand of SCRB01000094.1, from coordinate 1,958 downwards.
CGAGTTTCTGAAGATCGAGACGGTTCGCATAGTCCCGAGCCAGTTCTGCGTCGAGCCGCGAGGCGTCCGAAATATCGGTGATCAGGCGGTCGAGGCGGCGCACATCGTGCTGGATGACATCCATCAGGCGCTTGCGCGATTCTTCCGTCTTCGCGATCGGCAGGGTCTCGACGGCGCTCCTCAGGGACGTCAGCGGGTTTTTCAATTCGTGCGAAACGTCCGCGGCAAAGCTCTCAATGGCCTCGATGCGGGCGTAAAGCGCGTTCGTCATGTCGCGGATCGCGGCCGACAGATCGCCGATCTCGTCCTGCCGGTTGGAAAAATCGGGGATTTCCTGGCGGCTTTTCGTGCCCCTCCTGACGCGGATGGCGGCAGCGGAAAGGCGCCGGAGTGGCCGCGCGATGGTCGAGGCAAGCAGCATCGACAGGATTGCCGTGACAAGTGCCAGAACCCCGAAAAGCCTGACGATCGCCATGCGCTCGGCCGTGACGATCTTGTCGATATCGCCCCCCTGCGTCGAAAGCTGAAGAACGCCCAGGACGGCGCGGAAGCGCTGGATCGGGACGGCGACCGACACGACCAGTTCGCCCTTGTCGCTCACCCGCACCACGGTTGCGGGGCTGCCGGTGAGCGCCGTCATGACCTCGGGATAGGCCGAGCCGTTTCCACCCGGCTGCTCGGTATAGACGGGCAGGTCCGTGCGCCGGATAAAGGCGATGATCGCCCGCTCCATTCTTTCGAACAGGCTCGGCTTCTCCTCCTCGATAGGCGGTAAATCGTAGCGCAGGATCTGGCCGCGCGAATAAAGATGGCGCGAATCGAGCAACAGGTTGGCATCCCGGTCGTAGATGCGCGCGCGCGTCTTGGTCGGCGAAATCAGCCGCCTCAGAAGCGGCGCAACCAGTTCCGGGTTGATCGGGAAATCCAGATTGTCGAGTTGGTCCGACCCTGGCGCCGTGCTTTGGCCCGCTTGCAGTTCCAGCAACTTTTCCGGGTCGATATGGATCGAATCGGTTTCCACCGTTGCCGAGGACGCGATGGCACCGGCGATGATCTCGCCTTGCGTCATCAGGCTCTGGACGCGCGCATCGATCAGCCCGTCGCGGAACTGGTTGAGATAGAGGATGCCGACGACCAGAACGGCGAGCGCGGCGACGTTGAGGAAAACGATGCGGCGCGTCAGGCTGGAGAAGACGTGATGCTCCAGGAGCCGGCGCAGCGCCCGCAGGAAGCGCCGCATGATGCCCGGCCGCTTACCCGCCTGAGAGTCGGGCAGGATGATCTTTTCTGCGTCTGCCGTCATGGCATGATTTTAGAGCAGCCGGCGTCCGATGAAAATCGCTGATCCGAAACGGCGGGCATATTGCCGCAAATCAGGCGTCAAGTGCTTCATGCCTCGCGGAAACGGTAGCCGACGCCGTAAAGGGTCTCGATCATGTCGAAACTGTCGTCCACCAGCTTGAACTTCTTGCGCAGCCGCTTGATGTGGCTGTCGATGGTGCGGTCGTCGACATAGACCTGCTCGTCATAGGCTGAGTCCATCAGTGCATCGCGGCTCTTCACGACGCCTGGCCGTTGTGCGAGCGAATGGAGGATCAGGAATTCAGTCACAGTCAGCGTCACCGGCTCGCCCTTCCATGTGCAGGTGTGGCGTTCCTGGTCCATTACCAGCTGACCCCTTTCGAGCGAGCGCGACTGCGGTCCCGGTGCCTTGGCGGAGGCGTCGCGCGTGCTTGCCCGGCGTAGGACGGCGCGGACGCGCTCGACCAGGAGCCGCTGCGAAAAGGGCTTCCGGATGAAATCGTCGGCGCCCATCTTGAGGCCGAAAAGCTCGTCGATCTCATCGTCTTTCGAGGTCAGGAAGATGACCGGCAGATCCGATTTCTGCCTAAGGCGGCGCAGGAGTTCCATGCCGTCCATGCGCGGCATCTTGATGTCGAGGATGGCGAGGTTCGGCG
>SCRB01000955.1 GCA_004299545.1 Rhizobiaceae bacterium | reverse complement strand
GGGTTCGGCGACTTTTTCCCGATCCTCAGTGAAGCGGTCGTAGGGCACGATTTCCGCCCCCATGGCGCGAACATTGTTCGCCTTGATCGCCGGCGCATCGGACGGCATGACGATAACCGCCCTGATGCCGAACATGGCCGCCGCCGCGGCGACGCCCTGGGCGTGGTTTCCCGACGAAAAGGCAACGACGCCGCGCGCTCGTTCCTCCGGCTTCAGCGAAGCGATCCGGTTATAGGCGCCACGGAACTTGAAGGTGCCGGTCCGCTGCAGCACTTCCGGCTTGAAGAAGAGACGGCCGCCGGACTTCTGGCTCAGCGCCGGCGATTCCACCAGCCTAGTTGGAAAAAGCAGGCCGTCGAGCCGCTCCGCCGCCCGCCGGATATCGGCAATATCGGGAAGAATCGTCGCCTCGCCGCTCATCTGATCCTCACTGATCGCTCCCGCGTCCATTGATGCGGCAAAACCTATCCATGCGCACGGCACGACACCAGCGAATAAATGCGACCGCAATGATCAGCGCAATTGACGCGACGCGCCTGGTCTCTTAGTTTAGAACCATTCTAAAAAGTATCGGTTTTTGCATGTTCTCCAATTTCTTCAGCTTCGGCCGCCGTTCCTTCGACAGCCTTTCCGAACAGGAGATCGTGGCTCTCGCCATCTCCTCGGAGGAAGACGACGCCCGTATCTACCGCGCTTACGCGGATGGGCTGGCGGAGGAATTCCCGCAATCCGCGAAGGTTTTCGAGGAAATGGCGGGGGAGGAAATGGGCCATCGCGACTGGCTGATCGACCTCTATCGCCGGCGCTTCGGCGAGCACATCCCCTTGATTCGAAGGGAACATGTGCGCGGCTTCTACCAGCGCAAGCCGGACTGGCTGATGCGCCCGCTTGGCGTCGACAAGGTCCGGGCCCAGGCCGAACAGATGGAAGCGCAGGCCGAACGCTTCTACCAGGAGGCCCTGACACGGGCGAGCGATGCCTCGACACGCAAGCTGCTCGGCGACCTGGCGATCGCCGAGAAGGCGCATTCCTCGCTCGCCCACAGGCTGAGCAACAGGCTGGTGCCGGAAGACGTGAAGAAGCAGGAACGCCTCGACGAGCGGCGGCAATTCATCCTCACCTATGTGCAGCCGGGCCTCGCCGGCCTGATGGACGGCTCGATCTCGACACTGGCGCCGATCTTCGCCGCGGCCTTCGCCACGCAGGACAGCTGGCAGACCTTTCTCGTCGGCCTGTCCGCTTCCGTTGGCGCCGGTATCTCGATGGGCTTTACCGAGGCCGCCCACGACGACGGAAAGATCTCGGGCCGGGGTTCGCCCCTGAAGCGTGGCCTCGCCAATGGCCTCATGACCGCGCTGGGGGGGCTTGGCCATACGCTTCCCTATCTCATCCCGGAATTCTGGACGGCAACGAGCGTCGCGGTTGCCGTCGTGTTCTGCGAATTGTGGACGATCGCCTTTATCCAGAGCCGCTACATGGAAACGCCCTTCCTGCGCGCGGCCTTCCAGGTGGTGCTTGGGGGCGCACTGGTCTTTGCCGCAGGCGTCCTGATTGGGAATGCCTGAAAGGGCTGCTTCGATCCGGACCGACCCAAACGTTGCGGCCGCAGCCACACGTGTCTACTCAGATCGGTTGAAATGCCGCAGGAACAGTCGCCCACGCGGATTCCGGCAGTCGGAAAGTGGCCAAAATTCGATTGGAAATTTGAGAATACATATGTATAGTGGGTAGACGGTTCCTTGAAAGGAGCCGATCACGCCCCGGAAAACGTGCGGACATGTTCTTGTCAAACGGCCGGGACAACTCGCTGGCGCAAGCCCACACCAGGGAAGTTCGCGAACCGATCTTCCGCACGCGGGAGTATATTCCGTTGGTGTCGGAGGAGCGCTGTCTGATGGATCTGAGGTCTCGATGCCGGAGATGGAAAAAGCGTCTATACTGTTGCGGCGCTTCGGCCGCGCATTGCCAAGACGGGAGGAAAATCGATGAACACTGAAATGACGAGTCCGTCTGCCTGTGCGGGCGGCGGGAAGGGAAAGCATCGCTCGCGTTTTATCGGCGTGGCACTCTCCGCTCTCGCGGCATGCCTATTCTCCGGCAATGCCTTTGCCTGGAGCCTGAAGGAGGCGGCAGCGCCCTATAAGGGCATGACGATCAACGTCGTCGGCCTCGACCGGCCGAGCTACAAGGCGGCACAGAAGCTGACGCCGGAATTCGAGAAGGAAACCGGCATCCATGTCCAGTGGACTAACTTTCCCTATGAGAGCACGCTGAAGGAGGAGACGCTCAATTTCGTCGCCAACAGCGAGCAGTTCGACGTCATCCTCACCGATGTCGTCTGGCCGGTGAACTTCGCCGGCGCCGGCTGGGCGGTTCCGATGAAGCAATTCATGGATGATCCGAAGCTTGCCGATCCCAATCTCGACCTCAAGGATTTCTTCCCGGTCTGGCTCGCCAGCTTCACGGTCGACGGCAAGCTTTACGGCCTTCCCTTCGATTCCTACGCGGGCCTGCTCTATTACAACAAGGCCATGTTCAAGGCAGCCGGCATCGAGAACCCGCCGGCAACCTGGGACGAGCTGAAGGCCGACGCCGCGAAGCTCACGAACAAGGACAAGAAGGTCTATGGCTACGCGCTGCAATCGGCGCGCGGCGAGACGCAGACGGCTGATGGGTTCGCGCGCTTCCTCTGGCCGTGGGGCGGGCGGTTCCTCGACATCCCGAACAAGAAGATCCTTGTTAACGATCCCAAGTCGGTCGCCGGAATGGAGTTCCGCCAGGGCCTTCTCGACGTCATGCCGTCGGGCATCGTCTCCGACGACCACAGCCAGGTGGTCGAGATGCTGTCGCAGAAGCAGGTGGCGATGATCACCGAATGGTCGGCATTCTACCCGACACTGAGCACCGGGCCGGTCGCCAGCGATCTCGGCATTGCTCCGGAGCCGAAAGGGCCCGACGGCGCCTATGCGGCGTTCGGTGGCTTCGCCTATATGATCAGTTCGCAGGTGGCCAAGGAGAAGCAGGACGCCGGCTACCTGTTCGTCCAGTGGCTGACATCCAAGGAGATGGCGATGCCGCTGATCGAGAACGGTGCTGTCGTCGCACGCCAGAGTGCCGACAAGGATCCCGCCGCACAAGCGAAGTTCCCGAACCTGAAGCCCATGGTCGAGACCTGGGAAACCGCCACGGTTCCGGACTGGCGCCCGCAATTGCAGTGTTATCCTCGCTTCTCCGACATCGTTTCCGATTGGGGTTCGCGGATCGAACTCGGCCAGACGCCGGTCAAGCAGGGACTGGACAGCATGGCCAAGGACCTGACCAGCTACATGAATTCCTCAGGCTGCTGGAATCACGCCAATACACCGCAGAAGTATATTTCGATGTATAAGTAAGGCGGCTAGCCTTGCCTGG
>SCRB01000010.1 GCA_004299545.1 Rhizobiaceae bacterium | reverse complement strand
CGATTCCGTGCGCCATTTCGTACATGGCGAGGGATTTTTCCGCCTTGTCGATATAGTTGCGGGTCAGCGGCAGCACGTCGTTTCTCTTCGTGATCTGGAGTTGGAAGATGACCATGTCTTGCCAGCGGAACGCAGCTTCCGAGGCTGAGAGGTAGAATTCCCACATGCGGCAGAAACGCTCGTCATAGATTTCCTTCGCCCTGTCGCGGTTGGCAAGGAAGCGCTCGCGCCAGTTCTTCAGCGTCTCGGCGTAGTGGATGCGCAACACCTCGATATCGGTGACGACGAGGCCGGCCCGCTCGATATGCGGCATGACCTCTGACAGGGCCGGGATATAGCCGCCGGGGAAGATGTATTTGCGGATGAAGGCGTTGGTGGCGGATGGCGGCCCGCTGCGGCCGATATAGTGCAGCAGCATGACGCCGTCCGGCTTGAGCAGCGTCTTGCACTTGTCGAAGAACGTCCGGTAGTAGTTGACGCCAACATGCTCGAACATGCCGACCGAGACGATGCGGTCGAAACGTTCCGACAGGCTGCGGTAGTCCCTGATCTCGAAGTGCACGCGATTGTCGAGGCCCTGTGCATGGGCGCGCTCCGTCGCGATCGCATGCTGTTCCGTCGAAAGCGTCACGCCCAGGACCTCGGCCTCGAAGGTTCTGGCAAGATAGAGCGCCATGCCGCCCCACCCGCAGCCGATGTCAAGCACGCTCTGTCCGGGCTTCATGCGCATCTTCGCCGCGATATGGCGCTTCTTGGCGAGTTGCGCTTCCTCGAGCGTCATGTCGGGCCGTTCGAAATAGGCGCAGGAATATTGCATGTCCTCGTCGAGGAAGAGCTTATAAATCTCTCCCGAAAGGTCGTAGTGACGCTCGACATTGCGCTTCGCGCGCGCCGCAGTATTGAACTGCTGGAGGCCGCGAACGGCAACGCGCATGCCTTCTATCAGCCGCGCGACGGCAGCGTCCGTCCCGCCTGACCCCATATTGCCGTAGGCGAGTTGGAGGAAGGACAGGATGTCGCCTTCGATGAAATCGAGTTCCTCGTCCATAAAGGCTTCGGCGAGGGCAAGGGTCGGGTGAAGAGCGACGGCACGCTCCGCCCGCGCCGTATTGAACCTGATGTGGGCGGGCGCTCCCTCGCCATTGCCGAAATGGTAGATCTTGCCGTCAGCACCGGTGATCTTCAGGTTTCCAGTTTTGATGATGCGCTCGATAACGCGCCGCAGCAGGATGTTCATGGCCGCTCACCCGGGAAAATTTAATCACATACGTTATAGTATTCTGCGACAAAATGGGCAGTCTTGAAAAGTTCAATCTGGCATAAAAATGCCCGGGTCGAAAGCCCGGGCATTGGTCCAACACAAAGCGGAGCCTGCGATCAGGCGTTTTGCTCCCCTGCCTCTTCTTCCCCTTCCTCGTTCGGATCGAAGAAGTTTTCCGGCCGGGCGTTCTCGTTGATGTCCTCGCCATAGATGGCTTCGGCCGACGTGAGGTCCTCGCCATGTGCCTGGCGTTCCGCTTCCTCGACGGAGCGGGCGATGTTGAGTGACACCGTCACCTCGACTTCCGGATGGAGGGCAATGGCAACGTTGGTGATACCGATCGTCTTGATGGGATGGTTGAGTTCGACCTGGTTGCGGTTGACGGAAAAGCCTTCCGCCGTGACCAGTTCGGAAATGTCGCGGGTGGAAACCGAACCGTAGAGCTGCCCGGTTTCGCCGGCGGTGCGCACGATGATAAAGCTCTTTCCGTCGAGCTTTTCGGCGACGGCCTGGGCCTCCGACTTGCGCTCCAGATTGCGGGCTTCGAGCTGGGCGCGCTGGCCTTCGAATTTCTTCTTGTTGGCCTCGTTGGCTCTCAATGCCTTGCCTTGCGGCAGCAGGAAGTTGCGCGCGAAGCCGTCCTTGACCCTGACGGTGTCGCCCATCTGGCCGAGGCGGGAAATACGTTCGAGAAGAATGACTTCCATGACTTTATCCTTTCAGAACCGCAAGCGGTGGAAATGAGAATCTGAAAGGCAGGAAGCAATCGGTGGTTCGCCGTGGTCGCTGTCCTGCCTTGCCGGCAGTTAGGGCAGCCTGCGCTGTCCAACTCGGGACAATTCCGCTCCCGAAGCGGTTTGTTCCCCTCGTCCGATGCGCCAAGCGAGCCGGGCGAGGGGCGTAACGACTGACGAGCCCTACTTCACCACATAGGGCAGAAGGCCGAGGAAACGCGCGCGCTTGATCGCCTTGGCGAGTTCGCGCTGCTTCTTCTGGCTGACCGCGGTGATTCGCGACGGCACGATCTTGCCGCGCTCGGAAATGTAGCGCTGCAAAAGCCGCACGTCCTTATAGTCGATGCGTGGCGCGTTGGCCCCCGAGAAGGGACAGGTCTTGCGCCGGCGATGAAAAGGACGGCGAGTCGGGATCTGGTT
>SCRB01000954.1 GCA_004299545.1 Rhizobiaceae bacterium | reverse complement strand
CGATTTCCCAAGGCTGGAGCGAGAAATTGACTGCCATTTCCGTCTTGCCCTCCACCACGCGGCAACGGCAGGTGCAGCACATGCCGCCAGCGCAGGAATAGGGAAGCTCGATACCGGCCCGATGCGCCGCGTCGAGCACGGTCTGGGCGGGATCGGAGACGGCAAAGGAGCGCCGCACCCCGTCCAGCATCACCTCGACCGGCACGCCTTTCGCCACCGCTTTTTCGACAGCCTCGGACGGTTTGCGCGGCGCCGGCGCATCGCCGGCCGGCGTGAAGCGCTCGAAGCGGATGCGGTCATCCGCGACACCGAGGCTCTGGAGCGCCGCCGACACGTCCTCGATCATCGCGCCTGGCCCGCAGACAAAGACGCCATCGGCGCCGGCCGGGTCGATCAGGCTGCGACTGGCCAGCAGGCGGATCCGCTCCGCGTCGATCCGGCCATTGAGGATATCGACATCCTGCGCCTCGCGCGACAGGAGATGGACAAGCGTAAAGCGGCCGAGATAGCGGTCCTTCAAATCCCCCAGTTCCTCGAGGAACATGATCGCGTCGGTCGAGCGGTTGCCGTAGACCAGCGTAATCGTGCTGTCCGGCTCATGGCCGAGCACGGTTCGCGCGATCGACAGCATTGGCGTGATGCCGGAGCCGGCGGCGATCAGGAGATAATCGTGCCGGCCGCCGATGAGCGCTGTGAACCGGCCTTCCGGCGGCATGACGCGGATCATGTCGCCGACGGCGAGATGCTCATTGACGAAGCGCGAGAAGCGGCCGTCGGCGACACGCTTGACGCCGACACGGAGCCTGGATTCGCCCGGCATGGAGCAGATCGAATAGGAGCGCCGCGCCTCATCCCCGTCGATCTCGGCGGCGAGCGTCAGGTACTGACCGGGCGTGAAGGCAAAGGTTTCGGCCAGTTCATCCGGAACGTCGAAACCGATCGAGACGGATTCGGGCGTCTCGCGGACGATTTCGGCGACGATCAGGGTGCGGAAGCGGGATGGCGTGTCCATCTCAAATGCACTTGAAATAATCGAACGGCTCGCGGCAGGCGCCACAGCGATAAAGCGCCTTGCAGGCGGTCGAGCCGAACCCGGAGATGCGCTCCGTCGCGCCCGAACCACAATGCGGGCAGGTGACGGTGGTTTCGCCGAAAAGCGCTCGAATCGAGTTCTCTGCCTTCTCGGGCGGCGCAATGCCGAAGGCGCGGAGCTTTGTGCGGCCCTCCGCCGTGATCCAGTCGGTTGTCCATGGAGGTGACATGACACGCTTCACCGCCGGCTCGAAGCCGGCACCGCTGAGCGCCGCCGCCACCGAAAGCTCGATCGCCAGCACGGCGGGACAGCCGGAATAGGTCGGCGTCACTTCGGCGGTAGCGACACCGCCATTGACGATGACGGAGCGGAGAATACCGAGGTCGGCAATTGTGACGCATGGGATTTCAGGATCGACCACCGACGCGGCGGCTTGCCATGCTCTTTCTTCGGGGGCGGCATCCTTCTCACCCCCCTCTGGCCTGCCGGCCATCTCCCCCTCAAGGGGGGAGATCATGCTGTCATCAATGCCCGCCTGAATCTCCGGCGTTGGAGAATAAGCGCCTGCAAGGCGGCCGGTGTAATCTCCCCCCTTGTGGGGGAGATGTCCGGCAGGCCAGAGGAGGGCGCTGTCCCGCCTTCCCTTACCGTGTGAGGTTACTGATCTCACCATACCGCTCCCGGATAGGTGCGCTGCATGTATTGCAATTCGGCGAGCAGGTAACCCATTGCCTCGCCATGCCGCCCCTGCCGGCCGCCCGTCTGCGGCCATTGCGCTTCCGGCATTTCGAGGCCCGCCTCTGCGAAAACCGATCCGACGATCCTGTCGAATTCGGGCTTCAGCGATGCCGGATCGGGTGCAATGTCCGCGGCAATCATGGCGGTTGCGACCGCGTCCGCCTCGAAAAGCTCGCCGATATAAGGCGCAAGTTCGGCCGCCGCCGCTTTCATGCGCCGGGCGCTCTCCTCGGTGCCGTCACCGAGACGCGCGACCCACTCGCCGGCATGGCGGACATGATAGGCGACTTCCTTCATAGCCTTCGCCGCGATCGCCGCCAGCGTCTCGTCGGCCGAGCCGGCCATGCCTTTCCAAAATGGTTGCATAAAGGCGGCAAAGAGAAACTGGCGCAGCATGGTATGAGCGAAATCACCGTTCGGCCGCTCGGCGAGCAGGCAATTCCTGTATTCGCGCTCACGCCGCAGATAGGCGAAATCGTCCTCCGTGCGCCCCTTGCCCTCGACCTCGGCCACATATTGATAAAGCGCCCGGGCCTGACCGATAAGGTCGAGCGCCATGTTCGGCATGGCAAGGTCTTCCTCCAGCATCGGTGCATGACCGCACCACTCCGACAGCCTGTGGCCGATGATCAGATGATCGTCGGCAAGGCGCAGCAGGAATTCGAGGAATATTTCCCTATCGCCCGCAATCACTCGATCCGCCGCCATCACATATGCCCCACTTCGTCGGGGATGTCGTAGAAGGTCGGGTGCCGATAGATCTTCGATGCCGCCGGCTCGAAATTCTCGTCCTTCTGCTGCGGGTCGGAAGCGGTGATCGCCGCCGACGGCACCACCCAGATCGAGGTGCCCTCGCCACGCCGCGTATAGACGTCGCGCGCCGCCTGCAAGGCCATCACCGCATCCGCGGCATGGAGGGAGCCGCAATGCTTGTGCGCCAGCCCGTTGCGCGGGCGGATGAAGACTTCCCAAAGCGGAATTTCGTTTTTGATGGTCATCACTTTACCTACCTTTGGCCAAGCCCACTCCCCTCTCCGTCTCGGCTTCGCCTCGACGCCTCTCCCCAACCCCAAAGGGGCGAGGAACCGAACCCGCCACGGCCGCGGCGCTTGAGAACTCAGGTCCCTCGCCCCTTTGGGGAGAGGTGATTTGCGAAGCAAATCGGAGAGGGGTTTTCACCATCACTCCGCTGCCACCCTTGCGGCCGCTTCACGCGCCCGGCGCTTTTCGGCGTGGGCCAGCGCGGCCTCGCGCACCCACCCGCCCTCCTCCCAGGCTGCCTTTCGCGCTTCGATGCGCTCGCGGTTCATCGGACCGCCGCCCTTCACCACGCGCCAGAACTCATCCCAGTCGATCGGACCGAAATCGTAGTGTTTGCGCTCTTCGTTCCATTTGAGGTCGGCATCGGGCATTTTCAGCCCGATGAAATCGCCCTGCGGCACGGTCGCGTCGACGAATTGCTGGCGAAGTTCGTCATTGGTGAAGCGCTTGATCTTCCACTTCATCGACTGGTCGCCATGCTGGCTGTCGGTATCGTGCGGCCCGAACATCATCAGCGACGGCCACCACCAGCGGGAGAGCGCATCCTGCGCCATGTCCTTCTGTTCCGCTGTGCCGCGCGCCAGTGTCATCATGATCTCGTAGCCCTGCCGCTGATGGAAGCTTTCCTCCTTGCAGACCCGGATCATGGCCCGCGCATAGGGCCCGTAAGAGCAGCGGCAAAGCGGGATCTGGTTCATGATCGCCGCCCCGTCGACGAGCCAACCGATGGCGCCGATATCGGCCCATGTCAGCGTCGGATAATTGAAGATGGAGGAATATTTCGCCTTTCCGGAAAGGAGTTCCTCCGTCATCTGCTCGCGGCTGACGCCGAGCGTCTCGGCAGCGGCGTAGAGGTAGAGGCCATGGCCGCCCTCGTCCTGCACCTTGGCAAGCAGCGCCGCCTTTCGTCTCAGAGACGGCGCGCGCGTGATCCAGTTGCCCTCCGGCAGCATGCCGACGATCTCGGAATGGGCGTGCTGCCCGATCTGGCGGATAAGCGTATGCCGATAGCCACCCGGCATCGGATCGTTGGGTTCGATCTTCTCGTCGGCGTCGATACGTGCCTGAAAGGCGGCGAGGAAGGCTTCGTCCTCGTCCGTTTCGGTCTTGGCGCCGATCAGACCCTGGCTGTACATGCGCTCTCCTCCACGCTTGACTGCCATCATATGTAACAAAAAACATTCTATATTTCAACATTTCGTAACATAGTTTTCCGCCTACCCAAACCGGACTCTGAACGACACCGGATCGGCCAGCGGAGGCAAGCCTGCCTTGTCCAGCCATTCTTCGCTCGGCTGCAGGAGGGCGCGGTAGGCCGCGCGAACGAGGGCGCGCGCTTCCTCTCCCGGCCAATCGTCGGGAAGAAGCGCGTCAGGCAGGCCGGGGTCACGCAACACGACACGGCGCCAGCCATGGATCACGAGCGTGCGCGCCGCCATCGCCGCGAGCGGCGGCAGCGTGCCACCATCCTTCAACGCCGAGGCAAGCGGTTCCACGGCGTCTGTAAAGCTGCGATAAGCATCCGCGATCTCCTCCGAAGGCCACAGGATACGCAGGTTTTCCGGATGCTCCGCGCCCGTGCCGTGAACGACGAGCATACCGGCAAGCTCCTGGTCCGCAGGCAGGGCGCCGGCCGTTTCGGGCCGCAGATAGACGCGGCCCTCGACCTTGACGAAGCCGGCCTCGGCGAGAGATCCGGCATTCGCATCGCCGCCGGGCGGCGCGATGGCGACGGTCCACGATCCGTCCCATTGCGGCGGTCCGCCGCTATAGATCCGGCGTGTCGCCAGATCGAAGGAATGGCGACCGCTTTCCGCCAGCCGGTAGTAGCTGTTGCGCCCGTTCCGCTCGCGCGTCACCCAGTGATCTCCGGCAAGCCGCGACAACGCCGTTCTGAGAGCGCCCGGCTCAACGCCAAGCCGCCCGACGACCTCCTGCAGCGCGCCAAGCGCCACCCTGCCGCCGCGCGGCACGATCGCGTCGCCGAAAATGGTGATGACGAGCGACCAGACGCGCACCCGACCGCGTCGATGCAGGCGTTCGATCAGCCGCTGCAGCGCGGCTTCGGCGGGATTGGCCGGGGCGTCCATGGCTCCAGATGGCATGGACTGGCGCAAGATCGCAAGTGCGGCATCATACCCGCCCGACTTCGCCTCACCCGAGCGTCTTTACGCCATTCACGAGAAGCCGCGTCGCGAACCCGGCATAGTCCCTGCGACTCATCGGACCGTCGTCGCGGAACCACATGTAAGCCCAGTTCAGCATGCCGAAGAGGCTCATTGTCACCGGCTTCAGGAGTTCGGCACCCTGGAAGGCCGCTGGATTGAGCGTACGGATGGCTTCCGCGAAGATCGCGACAAGCCCGCGCTCCAGTACCTTCAGTTCCTGCTGTTCCGCTTCAGGCAGAAGCGAGAGCGCACCGATCTGGACGCGATGTTCGGCATCGGCATCTCGATAGGCCTCGAGCAGCGCCGAGACGAGGTTGAACAGCCGCTCCTCCGGCGACAGGGCAGGATCGTCGGCCGCATCCACCGCATCGACAAGCGCCGCCAGGTGATTCCGGATAATGTCGAAAAGCAGCGCTTCCTTCGAGGTGTAGTAGTGATAGAGCAGCGCCTTCGAGACGCCGAGTTCTGCCGCCAGCCCCGCCATCGAGGCGCGGTCGTAACCATCGCGCGCGAAGGCGAGGGCCGCCCGATGCAGCATCGCGGCGCGCTTGTCGTCATAATCCCTGGCGCGGGTGCGGGGCATCAGGGAACAGACCGGCGTATTTTTTCCCTTATAATCACGAGATCGCTATCCCTTCGGCCTGTTGTCGACGATGCGAACGGCCTTGCCCTGGCTGCGCGCCACGCCGCCGGGTTCGGCGACGATGACACGCACCGTTACGCCGACGATTTCCTTGATGCGGCTGCCGAGTTGCACCGCGCTCGCCGCGCGCGCGGCTTCCGCGGCACGGGCCGCCACGGCCTCGACATGGACGACCATCTCGTCCAGCCGCCCCTTGCGGAGGAGTTCGATCTGGAAATGCGACGCCAGCCCCTCGACCGTGAGGATCTGCTCCTCGATCTGCGTCGGGAAGATATTGACGCCCCTGAGGATCATCATGTCGTCGGAACGGCCGGTAATCTTCTCCATGCGCCGCATGGAGCGCGCCGTGCCGGGGAGAAGCCTTGTGAGGTCGCGCGTGCGGTAGCGGATGACCGGAAAAGCCTCCTTGGTCAGCGAGGTGAAGACAAGTTCGCCCTTCTCGCCGTCGGCGACCGGCTCTCCCGTCTCCGGGTCGATGATCTCCGGGTAGAAATGGTCCTCCCAGATGTGCAACCCGTCCTTGCTCTCGACGCATTCGTTCGCCACGCCCGGCCCCATCACTTCCGAAAGCCCGTATATATCGACGGCGTGCATGTCGAAGGCCTCCTCGATCTCGGCGCGCATCGCGTTGGTCCATGGCTCGGCGCCGAAAATGCCGACATCAAGCGGGCTTTTTCGCGGGTCGAGGCCTTGTGCACGGTATTCGTCGAGGATCGAAAGCATATAGGACGGCGTCACCATGATGGTGGACGCGGCAAAATCCTCGATCAGAGTCACCTGCCGCGCCGTCATGCCGCCCGAAACCGGCACGACCGTGCACCCCAGCCGCTCCGCGCCGTAATGCGCGCCGAGCCCGCCGGTGAAGAGGCCGTAGCCATAGGCGACATGGACGACGTCGCCCGGCCGCGTGCCGGAAGCCCGGATGGAGCGCGCCATGCAGTCGGCCCAGACATCGATGTCGTTTGCCGTATAGCCGACGACGGTCGGCTTGCCGGTCGTGCCGGAGGAGGCGTGGATACGGATAACCTTCTCGCGCGGCACGGCGAACATGCCGAACGGATAATTGGCGCGAAGATCCTGCTTGCTGGTGAAAGGGAATTTCCGAAGATCGGAGAGGTCGTTCAGATCGTAGGGGTGGACGCCCTTTTCGTCGAATGCCTTCCTGTAATGCTCGACATTGTCATAGGCGTGCTTCAGCGACCATTTGAGCCGGTTCAGCTGCAAGGCCGTGATTTCATCGCGCGACGCGATCTCGATCGGATCGAGGTCTTCTTTTCTCGGTGTCAGATCCTTCATGTTTTCCTCCCTGCGGCTCGGGTTTCACCCCTGCTCGCCGTCGAAATGCTTCCCTTCGAGCGTGCGCGAATGGCCGCGGAATTCCGCGATCAACTTGCCGTCCTGGTCGGTGACGCGCACGTCATAGATGCCGGAGCGGCCGAAACGCGCAACTTCCCGCGCATCGGCCGTCAGCCTGTCGCCCAGCCTGCCCGGCGCAACGAAGGTGATCGAATTGTGCTGCGCCACGGCGATGCGGTTGTAGGAGTTGCAGGCAAAGGCAAAGGCGGAATCGGCCAGCGTGAAGATGACGCCGCCATGGCAGATGTCATGGCCATTGGTATGGTGCCTTTCGACGGTCAGCGATGTCGTCGCGGTGCCTTGACCGACGGCATTGAGCATCATGCCCGTCCACTTCGAGGCATCGTCATTCGCCCACATCGCCTCGGCGCTCTTTCGCGCGATCCCCTCCGGTGAAAGCGGCACTGGTTCCTCCCGATGGCTTTCATCATTAGGGATGAAACTTGCATAAACCGTCCGGACGGTCAATAATACTTTTCGGGAGACAGAGGCGGCGGATCGCCTTGCGCTTCCGGGCAATTCCCGCGACAGGAGATTTCGCCATGACGATCCTGCAAAGCTTCGCGTCGGGAAAATGGGTTTCATCGTCCTCCGGGCTGAAACCTCTGAAAAGCGCCGTGACGGGCGAAATTGTCGCACAAATCGGCTCGGGCGATCTCGATTTCAGCGCCATGGCCGATCATGCACGGCAGGTCAGCGGGCCGGCGTTGCGCGCCCTCACCTTCCACAAGCGCGCCGCGAAGCTGAAGGCGCTGGCGCAATATCTGAACGAGCGCCGCGATCCGCTCTACGAACTGTCCTACGAGACGGGCGCGACAAAAGCCGATTCCATGATCGACATAGACGGCGGCATCGGCACGCTCTTCGTCTATGCCTCCAAGGGCCGCCGCGAACTGCCGGATGACGTGCTTCTGGTCGATGGCGCGGTCGAGCAACTGTCGAAGAGTGGCGCCTTTCTCGGCCAGCACGTCGCGACGTCGCTGCAGGGCGTCGCCGTCCACATCAACGCCTTCAACTTTCCCGTCTGGGGCATGCTGGAAAAACTCGCCCCCACGCTGCTCGCCGGCATGCCGGCGATCGTCAAGCCGGCCTCGGCGACCGCATGGCTGGCGGAAGCCGCCTTCCGCATGATCGTCGAATCCGGGTGCCTGCCCGAGGGTGCGGTGCAATTCGTCGCCGGCGGTACGGGCGACCTGCTCGACCGTCTGGGCGGCCAGGACGTCGTCTCCTTTACCGGCTCCGCCTCGACCGCGGCAATGCTGCGCGCGAACCGCAACCTCATCGAAAATTCGGTGCGCTTCATCGCCGAGCAGGATTCATTGAACGCCACCGTCCTCGGCCCGGACACCGCGCCGGAAACGCCGGAATTCGGCGCCTTCATCCGCGAGGTGCATCGCGAAATGACGGCCAAGGCCGGGCAAAAATGCACAGCGATCCGCCGCATCATCGTGCCGGAAGACAGGCGCGATGCGGTCATCGACGCGGTCAGCGACAGGCTGGCGAAGACCGCGATCGGCGATCCGCGCGACGAGAACGTCCGGATGGGTGCGCTTGCCAGCCTCGCCCAGCGCGAGGACGTGCTCGCAAAGGCAGCGGAGATCGGCACGGAGGCGCGGCTCGTTTATGGCGATCAGGCCACCCTGTTCCCGCGCGGCGCGGACAAGGAACAAGGCGCTTTCGTCTCGCCTATGCTCTTCAGCCTGGACGATCCCGACGCGGCGGAAAAGGCGCATACGGTCGAGGCTTTCGGCCCGGTCGCGACCGTCATGGGCTACCGTGATCTTTCCCATGCCTTCCGGCTTGCTAATCGCGGCAAGGGCTCGCTCGTCGCTTCGGTCTT
>SCRB01000953.1 GCA_004299545.1 Rhizobiaceae bacterium | reverse complement strand
GTTCACGCAAGGCACCATTCGGCACTTCATGGCTACTCGGGTGCGCCGGATGAAACCGCGCGTTTCTAGAGAACAGCGTGACGCTTGGCTGGGCCACGACGAAAAACGCACCGCCGAATTCTATGAAAGCTTCGACCCGGAATTCCTGCGGGAATGCAGGGTCGCGACTGAAAAGGTCATTGCCGAGTTACAGAAACACACGAAACGAAGCCTGTTTGCGCGCAACTTGCGCGCAAGTGAGAGTGCAACGCGCCGCCGCCCCCAGAGTGACGGCAGAGGAAATACTAGGAAAATCAAGGGGACAGATGGTGGGCGTGCACAGGATCGAACTGTGGACCCCTACGATGTCAACGTAGTGCTCTCCCGCTGAGCTACACGCCCATCTGCGGCGCGCATACACCACACATCCGCCTCATCCGTCAATAGCAGCGAGAGTCAATTCCCGACAGCTTATGCGGCCTGAAGCATCTTCTCGACCTCGTTGACGAGATCGCGCAGGTGAAACGGCTTCGACAGGACCTTGGCGTCGCGCGGTGCGTTGGAATCGGGATTGAGCGCGACGGCCGCGAAGCCGGTGATGAACATCACCTTCAGGTCCGGATCGATCTCTGTCGCCCGGCGCGCCAGCTCGATGCCGTCCATTTCCGGCATGACAATATCCGTCAGGAGCAACGAGAACGGCTCCTCGCGCAATCTCTCGTAGGCGCTCGCGCCATTGTCGAAATCCGTCACGTCGTATCCGGCGCGCTCCAGCGCCTTGACCAGGAAACGGCGCATGTCATCATCGTCTTCAGCAAGGAGAATCCGTGCCATCGATCCCGTCCGAATCAACTGGCGGCACTGCAGAGAATGCCGTCGCCCACCCGGCCTTATATGAAGTTCGGAGGGTAAACATCAAGTGAATGTCGGAGGTTGCATGGCCTGTGCGCCTCTCCGAAATCTTTCATGGCACTGGCGTGACACTGGACAGAATCCCGCTCAAATGGCACGGTTGCCGATAGGCCGCCCTTGGGGTGTCGCCTTCAAGGCGTGTTGCGAGTCGGAGGTCAGGCAGTGCGGATCGAACCCTTGTGTCCATCCATTTCGGGGCCGCGCGGTTGTTCGATGCCGGGGGCACCATTTGAGCGTAGACGTCCGACCATGCCGGCAGCGCTTGGTGCGTATTCATGATTCTCAGTGACGATTTCGCCGGTCATCCGCCCTTCGTCATCCGCGGAGAGGCGCGGCAGAGCGTTCCCTTCGTTTTCAATTCCCCCCATAGCGGCAATTATTATCCCCAGCGTTTCCTGGCCATGAGCAGGCTGGACCGAAGGGCCATCCGTCGCTCGGAAGACTGTTTTGTCGATGAATTGTTTGCTGGCGCGGTCGGCTGCGGCGCCGTGATGATGGCTGCGCATTTCCCGCGCGCCTATCTCGACGTGAACAGGGAACCCTGGGAACTCGATCCGCGCATGTTCCAGGAAGCCTTGCCGCCGTTCGCCAATATCCGCTCGCCCCGCGTCGCGGGCGGTCTGGGGGCTGTGCCGCGTATCGTCGGCGAGGGGCAGGAGATCTACAGCGGACGCCTGCCGCTCTCCGAAGCGATCGGGCGGATCGACTCCGTCTACAAGCCCTATCACGCGGAACTGCGCAGGTTGCTGGTCTCGACGCGGGAAAGTTTCGGGCACGCTGTTTTGATCGATTGCCACTCGATGCCGGGTAGTGTTCGCGCTGGCGAAGGAACGGCCCGCGCCGATTTCATCGTCGGCGACCGATTCGGGGCGTCGTGCGTTCCCGCGCTCACGCAATGCGCGATCGGCCTGCTGACGCGGATGGGCTATCGGGTGGCGCATAATCGGCCCTATGCGGGCGGCTTTATCACCGAGCATTACGGGCGACCCGCTCAAGGGCTGAACGCCCTTCAGGTCGAAGTCAGCCGCAGCCTTTATATGGATGAGCGCAGCTACGAAAGGACCAGCGGGTTTTTTGCACTCGCGAAAGACCTCTCGCGCTTCTGCACGGCGCTGGTTCGGCTGGGTGAGGAACTGTTTCCGCTGCCGCTTGCCGCCGAATGATCTTTGGCGGATTTGGCGATTTTCGCATATGCCGCGAAAAAAAGCCGCGCCATTGGCTGGCGCGGCTGAAGTCTAGGGAGGAAACGCCCAAGGAGGGCATGAACAAGAAGTTCTCCCGTTCGCCGCCTATACTATTGTGCATTGCACAAATGTCAAGGCAATATAGCATTTGCCGTGATCCGATGATGGATTTCCAATACGCCCTGGAGGGATGATGACAATCAGCGCCGTGTTCATGCGCCGCCTCGCGGAGATTGCCGCGGCCGAAACATTGCCGCGATTCCGCGATGCCGGCGCGGTCGCCAACAAGCTCGCCGAAGGGTTCGATCCCGTCACCGAAGCGGATCGCGAAACCGAACAGGCGATCAGGCGGGCGATCCGGTCCGAATTCCCCGAGGACGGGATTCTCGGGGAGGAACACGGATTGGAGAATCCGGCAAGCGTCCGCCGCTGGGTCATCGATCCGATCGACGGCACGCGCTCCTTCATTTCCGGCATTCCGCTGTGGGGCACGCTGGTGGGCCTGACGGTGAACGGGGATGCCGTGGCCGGCTTGATGGCACAGCCCTTCACGCGGGAGATATTCTATACGGAAGACGGCCAGTCTTTTTATGAAGGGCCCGGCCATCAAGGGTCGGGAGGGCGGCAGCGCCTTTCGACGCGCCGGACGCCGGACCTCGCCGCCGCGACGCTTTGCACCACCACCCCCGCCTATTTCAAGGGGCCGTCCGCCGAGGCCTATGCCCGGCTTGAGCAAAAGGTGCGCCTCGCCCGCTACGGCACGGATTGCTACGCTTATGCCATGGTTGCGGCAGGCCATGTCGATCTCGTCGTCGAAACCGGCCTGCAACCCTACGACATCGTGGCGCTGATCCCGATTATCGAGATGGCCGGCGGCGTCGTCACGGCATGGGACGGCGGACCGGCGGAAAAGGGCGGCGCCATCATCGCCGCGGCGACGCCGGAACTGCACGGGGCTGCCTCGGCGATCCTTCAGGGATAGCAACCTTTCCGGCCGGATAGACGCCGATCGTCAGCCGGAAGGGGGCGGCTCTTCCTCGGGGATGAACGCCTTGAACGCCGCCAGGAATTGTTCGCGGTAAAGGTCGGCCTCCTGGAGTATTTCGTGGCGAGCGCCGTCGATCACCATGAGCGAGCCGGAGCGCAGGCGCCTGGTGTAGGCTTCGATGGTGGGCGTCGAGACGACCTTGTCCGCGCCCGCCGCGATCAAAAGGGTCGGAACGTGGATTCTCGCGGCGAATTCGCTTTGCTGAACCCTTTGCGCCGCCACACAGGTGGCATGGAGCCATCCGGCCGTCGGCGCGCCAAGCGCCAGTTCGGGGTGGGCCGCCGCCACGGCGGTATTGCGGGCAAAGCGGGCGGCGTCGCTCGTCAGGACGTTTTTCGAAAAGGAATCGGCCGGTTCGGGGCGCCGCTCGCGCGCCAGCGGCAAGCCGCCCGCACCCATCAGGCGCATGAAACCCGAGAGACGGCGTATGCTGGCGGTTCGAACGCCGTAAAGGCCGAGGAGCGGCGCGGAAAGGACCATGCGCACGATGCTGTTCGTCAGAGCCGGGGCGGCCAGAAGCGCGATCAGCCCGCCGGTGGAATGAGCGAGGACGGAAAATGGCCCGGCGCAATCCGGCAGTACGATGTCTTTCAGGAAGCGATCGAGATCGC
>SCRB01000952.1 GCA_004299545.1 Rhizobiaceae bacterium | reverse complement strand
GCCCGAAGAGCCTGGCAGGCGCCGTCGAAAGCACTTCGACCAACCGCAGGAGAGAGATCTGGTCGTTGTGATAGAGGCGCAGCGCGACCGCGAGCAGGGTTTCAAGCCCGACCGCTCCGGCGGCGGCATCGGCGAAAGGCAGCCGTTTCGTATCGACATCCTGCGGATCATGAGAAGAGACGGCGATATCGACCGTGCCGTCGCGGAGCGCCTCGACCATCGCCAGCCTGTCGTCCTCGCTCCGCAGCGGCGGTGAGAGGCGGTAAAAGGTGCGGTATTCGCCGACATCGTTCTCGTTGAGCGCCAGATTGTGAATGGCGACACCCGCACTTACCGCCGCGCCGTCCGCCTTGGCGCGCCTGATGGCATCAACCGACGCCTTCGTGGAGATTTTCGCCGCATGATAAGCGCCGCCCGTCAGGCGGGCGAGTAATAAGTCGCGTTCCAGCGGGATCAACTCCGCCTCGCGCGGAATGCCGGGCAGGCCAAGCCAACTGGCATAAAGCCCTTCGTTCATCACACCTGAGGAGCCCAGATCGGCGTCCTGTGTCTCATGTGCGATCACCGCATCGAAATCCCGCGCATAGGTCAACGCCCGGCGCATGACAAGCGAATTCGCCAGCGTATGGCGCCCGTCGGTAAAGGCGACCGCGCCAGCCTCCTTGAGAAGGCCTATTTCCGTCATCTCCGCCCCCGCCAGGCTGCGTGTGATGGCGGCGGCGGGGAAGATATTGACCTTCGCGGTGTCACGGGCGGTGCGAAGAACGAATTCGACCAGCGCTACATCATCTATAACAGGATGCGTGTCCGGCATCATGACGAGCGATGTCACGCCCCCCGCCGCGGCCGCCTCGCTGGCAGATGCGATCGTCTCCCTGTGCTCGGCACCCGGCTCGCCGATGAAGACGCGCCCGTCGATGAGCCCCGGCATGACCGCCTTGCCGGCGCAATCGATCACCTTTGCGCCTTCCGGCACGCCCTGATTGAAAGCCGATGCGCCGGAAGCCGCGATTTTGTCGTTCTCGACGACCACCGAGCCGCATTCGTCCATGCCGCGTGACGGGTCGATGATGCGGGCGTTGTGAAAGACGGTGACGCTCATCTTTCTTCGCCTTCGTTGCGTCGCGGATCGAGCAGGGCTTCCATGACCGCCATGCGGACCGCCACGCCCATTTCGACCTGTTCCTGAATGACACTTTGCGGCCCGTCGGCGATCTCGGAGGCGATCTCGACGCCGCGGTTCATCGGGCCGGGGTGCATGACGAGCGCATCCTCCTTCGCCGCCGAGAGCTTTGCCGCGTCGAGACCCCAATAATGGAAATATTCGCGCACCGAAGGGACGAAGGCGCCGGCCATCCGCTCGCGCTGGAGGCGCAGCATCATCACCACGTCGACCCCCTTCAAACCTTCCGCCATCGAGGGGAAGACCTGGACGCCCATTTGCGCGATGCCGGCGGGAAGAAGGGTCGATGGCGCCACGACCCTGACGGTCGCGCCCATGGCGTTAAGCAGCAATATATTGGAGCGGGCGACGCGCGAATGCAGGATATCGCCGCAAATGGCGACGACGAGTTGCGAGAGAGGTCCCTTGGCCCTGCGAATGGTCAGCGCATCGAGCAGGGCCTGCGTCGGGTGCTCATGCGTTCCGTCGCCCGCATTGACGACCGAACAGCCGACCTTCTGCGCCAGAAGCGCCGCCGCTCCCGCCGATTGATGACGGATGATAAGGATATCCGGCCGCATGGCATTCAGTGTCATCGCAGTGTCGATCAGAGTCTCGCCCTTCTTCACGGAGGAGGAGGCCACTGCCATGTTCATGACATCGGCGCCGAGCCGCTTGCCGGCGAGTTCGAAGGACGATTGCGTCCGCGTCGAGGCCTCGTAGAAGAGGTTGATCTGCGTGCGGCCGCGAAGCGTGCTGGTCTTTTTCTGCGGCTGGCGCGAAATCGCCACTGCGGCGTCGGCGCGGTCGAGAAGCAGTTCGATATCGAATGGGGAAAGCGCCTGGATGCCCAGGAGGTGGCGATGGGGGAAAAGCGGAAAAGCTTCTGACATATCGAGGGGGTGCTATAGGCGCGGAGGTGAAGCGGTGCAAGCTTTCACGCGCGCCCCAAAGCCGTTTGTCCCCCGAAGCGGTCTCAGGCGTGGGTCTCAGGCACGAGCCGTCTTCTGGCTTGCCCCTATGGCGGCGGTGCGCAGGACGTAATAGATGACGCCGGCAATGGCGACGCCGAAGAACCACCCGTAGACGCCCCACCATGACGGCATCCAGTCGGTGAAATTGGGCAGGATGGACGCGAAGATCGCCCCGACGATCGCCGCGACGAAGGCGTTGACATGCCAGCCGCCCTGGAAACGGAATTCGTCGTTTTCCCTATAGAGACCGATGACGTTGAGTTCGCCTTTGCGGATGAGATAGTAGTCAACCATCATCACGCCGAAGATCGGCCCTATGGTCGCGCCGATGACGTTGACAAAGGAAGCGGCGCTGCCGTCCCAGGGTGAGAACGGGTAGAGCACCAAGGCGATCAGGGCCGCGATATAACCGCCTTTCTTGAAATTGATCCGGCGTGGAAAAACGTTCGAGAAGTCGAAGGCGGGCGAGACGAAGTTCGCCACGACGTTGATGCCGAGCGTCGCCACAGCGAATGTGACGGCAGCGAGTGCCGCCAGGAACCAGTTGTCAAACTTCGCGGAAATTTCGTCGGGATGGATCAGCACCTCGTGATAGACGTCGAAGGCGGCGATCGTGGTGACGCCGGCCACCAGCGAAAACAGGATGAGGTTGACGGGCAGGCCCCAGATATTGCCCTTGCGAAGAGCCGCCTTGTCCGGCGCATAGCGGGCGAAATCGCAGAAATTCAGGTAAAGCGCCGAAAAGTATGTGACCCAGATCGCGGCGACTGCTGCCAACGAGGCAAAGGAGCCCGGAATGCCCGGAACGCCGGCGTCTTTCGTTTTGGCGAGCAGCGCATCCATCGGGATATCGCTCGTGATCTCAAGGCTTCCCGCCTTCACGCAAAGATAGATCGCGAGGATGAGCATCATGATCCAGACGGCGGGGCCGGCCCAATCCTGGAAGCGGCGGACCGTCTCCATGCCCCTCTGGATGATCAGGAGTTGGAGCGCCCACATCACCAGGAAGCAGATGACGTCAAGGCCCGAATGGCCGAGGAAATGTGTGTTCTGGTGAAAATGCGCGAAGACCGGCCAGCGTACCAGAAGCGCCACAACCGCCCCGGACGCGGCCGCCGTCTGAGCGCCGTACCAGAAGCAGGCGACCACGGCACGGACGAGCGCCGGGACGTTTGCGCCCCAGACACCGAAGGAAGCCCGCGCCAGAACGGGGTAGGGCACGCCGGTCTTGACGCCGGCATGGCCGATCAGGCTCATCAGGAAGAAGATGATGAGGGAGCCGATGCCGATCGCGATGATGAAGTTGACGAAGCCGCCGCAGAACAGGAACAGGCTGGCCGCGAGGTAGTAGCCCCACAGGCTGTGGACGTCGGAGGTCCATACGTTGAAAATCGAGAAGGGACCCCAATTGCGTTCCCTTGCGGGTGCAAGATCTTCGTTATAGAGGCCCGGCGACGCTCCCTGAATGTCCATTTTCACATTCCCTCGTGAATGCCGCCATTTCTCCAGATGGCATGGAACGCAGCGTCCAACTCGTGCGAAGATACACCATCATCCCGTCATCGCCCAAGGCGTTCGCCCTTGAATGCACCGGTCTTTTGGCGCAAATGACAGCGATGCCTGATACAAAATCTCCTGCTCCCCGCTCCGTCGATCATTGCGTTCTTCCCGTCACCGATCTGCGGACGGCGCGGAGACGCTTGGAAGCGTTGGGATTCACGGTCGCGCCCGACGCCTCACACCCATTCGGGACGGCGAATTGCTGCGTCTTTTTCTCCGACAACACCTATCTGGAACCGATTGCCGTCATCGACGCGGGAAAAGCGCAAGACTGCGCGCGAAAGGGCCAGACCTTCAACATCCACAACCTTGCCTACCGCTATCGCAGCGGCGAAGACGGGTTCTCGGCCCTGGTCTTCAAGACCGGCGACGCCGATGCCGATCATGCCGGGTTCCTCCATGCCGGGATTTCCGGCGGGTCGATGGTCGAATTCGCGCGCGACTTCGCCGATCCCTCCGGCAAACTGGACAAGGCGTCCTTCCGCCTGGCGTTTGCGGCCGATCCGCGCTCGCCCGATTCCTTCTTCTTCACCTGCCAGCGCGTGCTGACGCCGCGGGTCGACCGATCCGCCCTTGAAAGACACGATAATGGCGTCACGGGATTGAAATCGGTCATTCTTTCCGCGCCGCGCGCGGCCGATTTCACTGAATCCCTTTCCACGGTCGTGAAAACCGAACCTGACGGGACTCGATCGGGAGAGATCGTGTTCCGCGCCGGAAATGCGGAACTTCGCGTGCTGGACGACGTGGATTTTGCCAGCCGTTTCGATGGGCAACCGTTGCGTGATCCGGGCCTTCGCCTCCGTTCCATCCTGTTCGGCGTGCGCGACGTGGGAAAACTCGAAAACCTGTTGCATGCGGCCGCTACGACCTATAGCCGCCATGGTTCAACGATCGTGGTGCCCCCCACAGCCGGCCAGGGCGCCTTCTTTATGTTCGAGGCAGAATGACGACACCGAATCCCACCGTCGCGGCGGGCAATGTCCGCTTCGCCAACGACGCGCCGC
>SCRB01000951.1 GCA_004299545.1 Rhizobiaceae bacterium | reverse complement strand
GTATGGCGCATCGCGCGTATCCGCGCTCTCGGCGGGGTCCCGGCTATCGCCGAGACGATCTCTTTATCCACCACCCGCTTCACCGGTCTTGGAGCGCTTCCCTCGATCCCCAACAACATTTACCGGCTCTATTCCGAGAAATGGGGCATCACGATCGCGCGGGCGCGCGAGAAACTGAAGGCGGCAGCTGCCTCGAGAGCCGATGCCGGAGCGCTCGGCTGCGCCGAAGGAACACCGCTCCTGCAAATTATCCGCGTGGCTTTCGACCTGGAAGGCAATCCGGTCGAGTTGCGCGTATCGCGCTGCCTGACCGGCCAGACCCATTATCTTTCGGAGCTGAATGGTAACCGGGCAAGGCGGTATGAGATACCCTGAATGGCCGGCTACAGGCGATCGAACGGCTTAGACTCACGATCCTTTTGTCATGCCGGATAAAGCCCAAGCGGATTGCCCCACCCAACAGCAGCCTTTATCCGTAAACCGGTTTGCTATCGAAGCGTTCGCGGAAGCGTCGCGGCATGCTAAAGCATGTCGCCCACAAATACGCAGAGATTTCGGGATAATGACATGCTTAAAAGCAAGGAGATTAAGCGGGTCACGTGAGTCCATCTAGACGCGACGCGCTTTAGGAGAGGGTTGTGGAATCACGTCGGATGGGTGAATTCGCTCAATCTCATTGTAGAACGAGTGAGGGGAATTCCATACGGAAGAGCGCGAAACGGGTGTGGCTCACCTGCGGATTATCCGTCGCGATCTGTGCCGCTGCTTGCTGTTCGCCACCGTCCGCTTTGTCTGAACACGAGGTCCGAGTATGAACATTGCAATGGTCGGCGCCGGTTATGTCGGCCTCGTTACCGGAACGTGCTTCGCCGATTTCGGCTTTTCGGTCGCTTGTGTCGACAAGGCCAGAGAGAAAATCGAGGCGCTCCGGAACGGACGCATCCCGATCTACGAGCCCGGTCTCGGCGATCTCGTCGCGAAGAACGCATCAGCCGGCCGGTTGACCTTCACCGACCAGTTGCCCGAAGCGGTGGCCATCGCCGACGTGGTGTTCATCGCCGTTGGGACGCCGTCGCGTCGCGGTGACGGTCATGCCGACCTCGAATATGTCTATGCCGCTGCGGCCGAGACCGCTCGCTCTATTGCCCGTTATACCGTCGTGGCCGTCAAATCGACGGTGCCGGTCGGCACCGGTGACGAAGTCGAACGCATTCTCGGCGAAATCGCGCCGAAGGAGCTGTTTTCGGTCGTGTCCAATCCCGAATTCCTGCGCGAAGGCGCGGCGATCGAGGACTTCAAGCGGCCGGACCGCGTCGTTGTCGGCACCACCGATCCGCGCGCCCGCGAAGTCATGGCGCAACTCTACCGGCCCCTGTCGCTGAACCAATCGCCAATCCTCTTTACCGACCGGCGGACGGCGGAACTGACGAAATATGCCGCCAACGCCTTTCTCGCCACCAAGATCACCTTCATCAACGAGATGGCTGACATCTGCGAAGCGGCAGGCGCCGATGTCCAGGACGTCGCCCGCGGCATCGGGCTCGACCGGCGGATCGGCCCGAAATTCCTCCATGCCGGCCCCGGCTACGGCGGTTCATGCTTTCCCAAGGATACGCTGGCACTGGTCAAGACGGCGCAGGATTTCGGCGCGCCCGCGCGCATCGTCGAGACGGTGGTTGCCGTCAACGATCAGCGCAAGCGCGCCATGGCCCGCAAGGTGATCGCGGCCTGTGGCGGTTCCGTTCGCGGCGCCACCATCGCGGTTCTCGGCCTGACCTTCAAACCGAATACGGACGACATGCGCGAGGCGCCGTCGATCGCCATTGTCCGGGCGCTGCAGGACGCCGGTGCACACCTGCGTGCCTTCGATCCCATCGGCATGGCC
>SCRB01000950.1 GCA_004299545.1 Rhizobiaceae bacterium | reverse complement strand
AATCCTGCGCGATCATCCCGACCTGACGCTTTCCGAGCGGCACGAATTCCTGCGCATCGTCATCGCCGAGTCGGAGCGCCTGACACGCCTTATCAATCAACTGCTTGACCTGTCGAAAATCGAGGCGTCCGGCACGATCCCGCGCGCGGACATGCCGGTCGATCTTGCCGCCGTCGCGCGTGACTCTGCGGCCGCCATGGATCAGGTGTTCGCGACGAGCGGCGTCACGCTCCGCGTCGAGATCGACGCGAGCCCGGCCAATGTCCTTGGCGACCATGACAGGCTGGTGCAGGTTCTCATCAACCTTCTGGGCAACGCCGCCAAATTCGCGCCCGCACAGAACGGCCAGGCTCAACTCAAGCTGTCGCGCACCGGCGACTGCTTCGAACTTGCCGTTGGCGACAACGGGCCGGGCATTCGGCCGAAGGATCGCAAGGTCGTCTTCGAGCGCTTCCGGCAGCTTGGCGATATGATGAACGATAAGCCACAAGGCGCAGGGCTGGGACTTGCCATCTCGCACCGCATCGTCATGCAGCACGGTGGCCGCATCTGGGTCGAGGAAAGCCCATTGGGCGGCGCCTTGTTCAAGGTGAGCCTGCCTTGCGCGCCCTCGAAAGGCCGCCGCGAGAAAGGCAGGCAAAAACCGGTTGCTGCCGTGTCGTAACGTGGGGTTCAGCCTTTGCACTGGGGCGCGGTTCCGGGTTAGACACCATCATTCGACAGGCATCGCCGGCAGGCGCGAGGCCTCATCATTTTTGCTGTGGAGATATAGACTATGCCGTCGCTGACACGCTTTTCCGTGAAACCGCTTTCGGCCATGACACGC
Source organism: Rhizobiaceae bacterium (assembly GCA_004299545.1). Taxonomy (GTDB): domain Bacteria; phylum Pseudomonadota; class Alphaproteobacteria; order Rhizobiales; family Rhizobiaceae; genus Mesorhizobium_L. The sequence goes on along the minus strand of SCRB01000950.1, from coordinate 6,040 downwards.
CGTCTTGCCGATGTCGCTTCCGGCCGGGCGGAACCGGATCTCGTCCTGAAAGGCGCCCGCATCCTCTCCACCTATTCGGAGCGCATCCTTCCCGGCAGGGAAGTCTGGATTTCGGGCGGCCGCATTGCCGCGGTGAAGCCCGTCGGGACCTATACAGGCCAAAGCGCCAAGATCTACGATGTGAAAGGCGGTCTTCTAGCGCCCGGCCTTGTCGATCCGCATATCCACATCGAATCGAGCATGGTGACGGCCTGCGCCTATGCCGAGGCCGCGCTTCTGAACGGCACCACCACCATTTTCTGCGACAGTCACGAGATCGGCAATGTCATGGATGTCGCCGGCGTCGAGGCGATGCTTGAGGATGCGAGAGAAGCGCCGCTTTCCATCTTCCTGACCGTGCCGAGCACGGTGCCGGCGACCTCGGCGGAACTCGAGACCGCGGGCGGCGACCTGACGGCGGAAAAGATCGCCGCTTTGTTCGACAAATGGCCGGAAGCGGTGGCACTCGGCGAAAAGATGGATTTCGTGCCGGTCGCCATGGGCGACGAACGCAGCCATGCCATCCTTGCCGCTGCCCTGGAACGCGGCCGGCCGGTTTCTGGCCATGTCTACGGGCGTGAATTCGTCGCCGCCTATGCGGCGTCCGGCGTCACCGACACGCATGAGGCGATCGACCGCGCCATTGCCGACGATCTCCTCGAGGCCGGCGTCTGGATCTTCCTGCGCGGCGGACCGCCGACGACGCCCTGGCACAGCCTGCCTGAAGCAATCAAGACGATCACGGAACTCGGTTCATCCCACAAGCGCGTCGCCGTCTGCACCGACGACCGCGACGCCGACGATCTCCTGCTCTTCGGCATGGACTGGGTAGCGCGGCAGGCGATGAAGGCGGGGCTCAAACCGGAACAGGCCTGGTCGATGGGCTCGCTGCACGGCGCGACCCGCTTCGGCATGGATGGCGACATCGGCGGATTCGGCGGCGGGCGCCGCGCCGATATCGTGCTCCTCGACGATGGTTATAAGCCGGTCAACACCTGGTATGGCGGCAAACTCGTGGTGGAAGACGGCAGGATCACGCCGCTGCTCGACCAGGCGCTTTCCAGCCGCTACCGCTATCCCGAGGCGGCCTATCATACGGTGAAACTGCCGAAGGCGGTCAGGCTGACGCCGGAGCTTCCGTCCGGCCCGGTGGTCACGCATACAATCCGCACCGAACATCCCGGCATCATGCTCGGCCACGAAAAGATCCGGCTCGAACCGGCGAATGACTGGCAGTCCCATTTCGACCGGCACGGGCTGTGCTTCGTCACGGTTGTCGAGCGTCACGGCAAGTCGGCCGGCAATGTCGCGCATGGCCTGCTCAGCAATTTCAACCTGACGCGCGGCGCGGTGGCGTCGTCGGTCGGCCATGACAGCCACAACATCATCATCGCCGGCACCAACGAGGCGGACATGCAGGTCGCGTTGCGCGCCATCGAGGAAAAACAGGGCGGGGTGTGCGTCGTGATGGACGGCAAGGTGACGGCGATGGTGGAACTGCCGATCGCCGGGCTCCTCTCCGACAAGCGCGTTACCGAGGTTGCCGAAGAGGTAAAGCGGATGAAGGAGGAATGGAAGAAAGCCGGCTGTACCATTCCCTATATGGGCTTCAACCTCATCCCGCTTTCGGTCATTCCCGAGATCAGGATCACCGACAAGGGCCTTGTGCTGGTACCCGAAATGGAAATCGTCCCCGCCTTCGAACCCGCTTAGCGCGCCGGGACCGGCAGATGTCCGTTGTCGGAGAAAAACTGGCGGTCGTCAGCCTCGGCTCGTCCTGCCAGAGCGCGCATCAGATCAAGCAGAACGCCGCGATGCTCTCGGCTTTGGCGGGCGACGAACTGACGCCGAAGCGTTTCCCCTTTGACTGGGTCATCTGTCCCGTCGCCCGAACAGGCGAATGGATCCGGTCCAGTGACCGCTTTCCTCAATCGCCAATGGAATTGTCGCCCTACAAGCAGGATGGCACATTTCACTGGAAAAAACAGGGCATGTTCTTCTGGCACGATTTCCGCCAGCAGAAAGCGGTGGACGTTGAAGGAACGTTCAGCCTGACACGGGACAAATATGACAGGTTCTTCAATTCCTTCGATGATCTGAGAAAGAGGGAGCGTGTGATCTTCGTCGTCTCCAATACCCAGAACAATCTGGTTTCGGTGCTCGGCGACGACTACCAGAAAGGCTGCTTCACTTTCACGCCGGAAAACACGCGCGCCGTGAAGCAAAGCGCCGAGGTCGCGCTCGGCAAACCGTGCGAGCTACTCGTCGTCACCTATGATGAGCGCAGCGTTCCCGCTCTCGAAAGCCTGCCCGAGGAACGGATGACGATCGCGAGGATCAGGCCGGACGACAGCGAGTGGAAGGGCGACGACGCAACATGGAGCGCCCTTTTCCAGCGCTATTTCGGCTGAAAAGTCCGGCTGTTCCTGAAGCATGATCTTTTCGGAAAACCGGCATCCAGTTTTCCGGATCATGCCCTATTGCGGCGGTGTGCCGTTCCGCGCCAGCGCCTCGCCGGCGAGGTAGAGCGAACCGCTGATCAGGATGCGGGGGGGCACTTCCTCCGCGCTCCATGTGTTGCGCAGAAGAAGCAAGGCGTCCTCGATCGAATGGATCGGCTCAGCGGAAAGACCTGCTTCCTCAGCCCGCGCCGCAAGTTCCGTGTTCGGCACACCGGCGTCACTCATATTCACCGGCACGGTGAAGACGCGCCGCGCGATACCATGGAAAGCCGCGAAATAGCCGCTTTGGTCCTTGGTGTTGATCATGCCCGAAATCAGGAAAAGCGGCCGCGGCATCCGCTCTTCCTGCGCGGCGAGCGCTTCGGCGATGACAACGCCGGCACCGGGATTATGGCCGCCGTCGACCCAAAGCTCCGATCCGGCGGGCGCCAGATCGGCCAGCCGGCCTGATGTCAGCCGTTGCAGCCGGGCGGGCCAGTCGACCGTTTCCATCGCCCTTTCGGCGGCGGCATGGTCGAGCTTGAATCCCGCCGCCTTCACGGCCGCGATCGCGGCGGAGGCGTTGGCGTATTGATGCCGGCCGGAAAGACGCGGCAGCGGCAGATCGAGAAGGCCGGTTTCATCCTGATGCACGAGCCGGCCGTTCTCCTCGAAGGCGACGAAATCCTGCCCATAGATGGAAAGCGGGCAGCCAAGCCGTTCGGCCGTATCAACGATCACGTCGCGGGCCGTATCCGATTCCTGCTGGCCGACGACGACGGGCCGGCCCGGCTTGATGATGCCGGCCTTTTCAGCGGCGATCAGTTCGACCCGGTCGCCGAGATAGGCCTGATGGTCGAGCGAGACAGGCATGATGACCGATACGGCGGGGTTTTTTATAACGTTGGTCGCGTCGAAGCGGCCGCCGAGCCCCACCTCAATGATCGCCGCGTCCGCCGGATGCTCGGAAAAGAGCACGAACATCACCGCCGTCAGGATCTCGAAGACGGTGATCGTCTCGCCTTTGTTGGCAACGGCGACGCGTTCGATGGCTTCGGCGAGAAGGCCGTCCTCAACGAAGCGGCCGCCGTTCTCGCCGGCCATGCGGAAGCGTTCATGCCAGTTGACCAGATGCGGCGAGGTGTGGGCGTGAACCCGATAGCCGGCGCTTTCCAGAAGCGCGCGCGAAAAGGCCACGGCCGATCCCTTGCCGTTCGTGCCGGCGACATGGATGACGGGTGGCAGTCTGTCCTGCGGGTTGCCGAGCCTTTCGAGCAAGCGCCTCACCCGGTCGAGCGAAAGGTCGAAACCCTTCGGGTGAAGGGTCATCAGCCGCGCAATGGCGGCATGGGCTGCGCTTTCGGCCATGACGGACGGGTTCTCGGGAGAAGAATTCATTTTTAAGGCTCTCCTGCCCTCACGCCGGTAGGGCAGGAAAATGGTCTACGCTTCCGTAGCCAGTTCCGGCGACGGTTTCTGCGACGGCAAATCGCTTGAAAGCGCCGCGTCGGCATCGGCCGGCGCCTTCAGCATGATCTTGAGGAGGCGCGCCACGGTCTTCTTCATTTCAAGCCTCGACACGACCATATCCACCATGCCGTGCTGCATGAGATATTCGGCGCGCTGGAAACCTTCCGGCAATTTCTCGCGGATCGTCTGTTCGATGACGCGCGGTCCGGCGAACCCGATCAGCGCCCCCGGTTCGGCGATGTGGACATCGCCCAGCATGGCGTAGGACGCCGTCACGCCGCCGGTCGTCGGATTGGTAAGGACGACGATATAGGGAAGCCCCGCCTCTTTCAGCCGGTCGAGCGCCACAGTCGTACGCGGCAACTGCATGAGCGACAGCGTTCCCTCCTGCATGCGCGCGCCGCCCGAAGCGGCAAAAAGCACGAGCGGGCAGTGGCGCGCGACCGCCGTTTCGAACGCCTTGACGATCGCCTCTCCCGCGGCGAGGCCAAGCGAACCGCCCATGAAGGCGAAATCCTGCACCGTCGCGACGATCGGAAGCCCTTCGATGGTTCCCGTGCCGCTCAGTACCGTATCGTCCTGGCCGGTCTTGGTGCGATATTCCCTCAGCCGCTCGACATAGCGCTTCTCGTCGCGGAACTTCAGCGGGTCGGTGACGACCTTCGGATTGTCGATGGCGTCATAACGGCCGTCGTCGAAGAAATATTTCAGCCGCTCCTTCGCCGAGATGCGCATGTGATGGCCGGAGGAGGGAATAACGTACTGGTTCTCCTCCAGATCCTTGTGGAAGACCATCTCGCCCGTCTCCGGATCCTTGATCCAGAGGTTTTCCGGCATCTCGCGGCGGCCGAGCATCGAGTTGATCTTCGGCCGGACATAGTTGGTGATCCAATTCATCGCATCGCTCCGATTGTCACAGTGCCGGAATAGAAGGGGCCGGAATAGAAGGGGCCGGAATAGAGGAGAAATGTGGGGCCATTATCGGGCCGGCGCAAGCCGTGCCGAGCGCACCCCCTGCGCCAGGCCGGAAACCAGGGTGGCCACCGCTTCCGCCGGGTCGGCGGTCATCTTGCCCTTCGGCCCGAGCACATTGGCGATGGCATTTACCACCGCCGTGCCGACCACGACCCCATCCGCCGACTGGCCGACGGCGCGTGCCTGTTCCGCCGTCTTGACGCCGAAACCGACGCAGACCGGCAGATCGGTATGCGCCTTGATGCGGCGGACAGCCTCGCCGATACGGCTCGTCTCCGGCAGCGCCGAGCCGGTAATGCCCGTCATCGAGACGTAGTAGACGAAGCCCGACGTATTCTGCAGAACGCGCGGCAGGCGGCGATCGTCCGTCGTCGGGGTCGCGAGGCGGATGAAATTGATGCCGGCCTTGAGCGCTGGCAGGCAAAGCTCGGCGTCCATCTCAGGCGGCAGGTCGACGACGATCAGGCCGTCTATGCCGAACTCGACGGCATCCTTCAGGAACCTGTCCACGCCGTAGATATAGATCGGGTTGTAATAGCCCATCATGATGATCGGCGTCTCGTTGTCCGCGCGGCGAAAGTCGCGGGCCATATCGAGCGTCTTCACCAGTGTCTGGCCGCCTCTCAAAGCCCTCAGGCCCGCTGCCTGGATGGCCGGGCCGTCGGCCATCGGATCGGAGAAGGGCATGCCGAGTTCGATGATGTCGGCACCCGCCTTCGGCAGCGCCTTCATGATCGACAGCGAGGTCTCGTAATCGGGATCACCGCCCATGAAATAGGTGACGAGCGCCGGCCGGCCTTCTCTTCTCAGCTTTTCAAAGCGGCGGTCGATGCGGGTGGTGGCCATCGGCGTCAAATCTCCATGCCCATCATCTGTGCGACCGTATGCACGTCCTTGTCGCCGCGGCCGGACAGATTGACGATGACGATCTGGTCGGGCCGCATCTTCGGCGCGATCTTCATCGCGTGCGCGATGGCATGCGCCGATTCCAGCGCCGGGATGATGCCTTCCACCTTCGTCGTCACCTGGAACGCCTCCAGCGCTTCGTTGTCGAGGATCGGAACGTAGGAGACGCGGCCACTATCGCGCAGCCAGCTGTGCTCCGGCCCGACGCC
>SCRB01000949.1 GCA_004299545.1 Rhizobiaceae bacterium | reverse complement strand
TGCCGGTCGAAGAGCTGCGCACCGATCCTGAACTCGAGATTGCGGATACGCTGGCTGACGGCGGCCTGGGTCAAACCCAGCTCGGCTGCTGCCGCCGTGAAGCTGCCAAGCCGTGCCGCCGCCTCGAACACGCGGATCCACTCGAGGGGCGGTAAAGGGTCATACCGTTCATCCATAATGAAAACGATGCCTTGTTAGAAAAACTCATTGGTTGTCATTATATGTTTGCGTGGCTTAAGTGGCGACAATTCATTCATGGAGGCACGGATGCTCACGGACGTCGACATATTGGACGGCGGCAAATCCCTGGCCGTGACGCTTACTGGCGGCGCACGGCATCGTTTTCACGCTATCTGGCTCCGCGACAATGCCTGGGATGACAAGACGCGCGCGCCGGGCAATGGACAACGCCTTATTACTCTTGGCACCATTCCTGCCGACACGATTGTCAGCAAGGCCGACATCAAGAGTGGGCAACTGCATCTGACTTTTGCGCCGGAAGGCCGCACGATTGCCTTCGAAGGCGCGTGGCTGGCGGCAAATGTCTACGACAAGCCCTGCCGGCAAGTGCATGGCTGGACCTGCCCGGAGATCGAGACGTGGGATGCGACACTCGGTTCCCGGATTCCGCAGGCGGAATTCGGCGATGTTTCCAGTGACAAGGCCGCGCTGGCGCGTTGGCTTGCCGGCGTACGCTGTTACGGCTTCGGCAAACTGAACGGCGGGCCGGTGAAGCCGGAAGCTCTTCTTGGAGTGGCAGCGCTGTTTGGTTATGTCCGCGAGACGAATTACGGGCGGTATTTCGAGGTTCGTACCGAGGTTAATCCGACCAATCTGGCCTATACCGGTCTTGGCCTGCAGGCGCATACGGACAACCCTTACCGGGACCCGGTCCCTACGCTGCAAATCCTCTATTGCCTGGAGAATTCCGCCAAGGGCGGCGAAAATATGGTGGTCGATGGCTTCCGCGCCGCCGAACGCCTGCATGAGGAAGATGCACGTGCGTTCGACTTGCTCACCAAATATTGCGCCCGTTTCGAGTATGCCGGCAGCGTCGGCGTCCGGCTGCGCTCACGGCGCCCCATGATCGAGCTGGCACCGGACGGCGAGTTGATCGGCGTGCGTTTCAATAACCGATCGGCGGCGGCCGTGGTTGACGTTCCCTTTGAAGACATGGCCGACTATTATGCCGCCTATCGCCGTTTCGGCGAAATCATCGACGACCCGGCGATGGAAGTGACCTTCAAACTGTCGCCCGGCGAGAGCTTCATTGTCGACAACACGCGCGTGCTGCATGCCCGCAAGGGCTATTCCGGGGCCGGCTCACGCTGGCTGCAGGGCTGCTACGCCGACAAGGACGGGCTGCTGTCGACATTGGCCGCGATCGAATCGGAATGCGGCGCGCTGGGCGTCAGCGAGGCTGCCGAATGAATGCCCTCGACAAAAACAACCTTTCGGCGCGGACAATCGTGCCGTTTCTGGCCGACATTTTTGAACGGCGGGGCGGCGAGGAATATCTCGGTGAATCGGTCACGATGGCCGAGCATATGCTTCAGGGAGCTTTTCTGGCCGAGCAGGGCGGCGAGGACGAAATGATCATCGTGGCGGCATTGCTGCATGATGTCGGTCATTTCACCAGCGAATTCGGCACGTTCTCGATGGACGACACGCAGGACAAATATCACGAGGAGGCGGGCGCGCGCATTCTGGAGCGCTTCTTTCCACAGGCTGTCGTCGATTGCGTCCGTTATCACGTCGCCGCGAAGCGCTATCTCTGCGCCACGGATCCGAAATATCTCGGACAGTTGTCGGTGGCCTCGCTACATTCCCTGAAATTGCAGGGGGGGCCGATGAGCGCTGGGGAAGTGGCGGAATTCGAAAAGCACCCTGCCTTGCAGGCGATCGTGAAGGTCCGCCGGTTCGACGACGCGGGCAAGGTTGCCGACATGGCGACACCGGCCTTCCGTCATTACGCTCCGATGATCCAGCGGGTGGTGGACGCTCATTGCTCGACCGTCTGAACCTGGCCATGCGCGGACCGGCGTGCTCCCCTATCGAGACGCATGGATGGCTTACTTGCGCTCGCTTCTCTTGAATTGCCGTCTCGGCCTGTGACATAACGCGGGCCGTCTGAAAGCGAGAACCGATTTCGGGCGGCGGTATTCTCCGGAAATCGGCACTGCGCGCCTCCAGTCGCAGAACCCTGTTCCGGCCTTACCGCGACGCGGGCGTGGCGAAACTGGTAGACGCAAGGGACTTAAAATCCCTCGCCTTATAAAGGCTTACGGGTTCGATCCCCGTCGCCCGCACCAATCCCTTCGAAAAAGTCTCTGCTGCCTGTTGGCGGAGCGTTTTCGCTGGAAGTTCAAGCCCTTGCGCGGCGCCTCTCACGCCGGGAACCGCCTTCCGCATTCGCGCCGCTTTCGTTCGCCGCCTTGTTGCGCAACGGCCCGATCCGCGCGACCACGTCGGCGACCGTCGGCCGCGCCGCCTTCCGGTGCGAATCGAGCGCTTCGCGCATCGCTTTCAGATGGGCGAAAGAGGTTCCGCAACAGCCGCCGAC
>SCRB01000948.1 GCA_004299545.1 Rhizobiaceae bacterium | reverse complement strand
GATCTTCGAAACCGCGAGGCCGAGATCGGCAAGGTGGCGCCGCTCCGATAAAATCCTCTGGAGTTGCGTCTGCATCGCCGCGAGTTCGCGCTCCGCGACGCCGATTTCGTCGCCTCGTTTCTCCGGAACGATGACGCGGCCATTATCTTCCGGCGCCGCTGCGAAGGCCAGCATCGACCGTGTCATGTCGCGGACGGGACGTATCATGATGCGGTTGATGGTGAAAAAGACGAGGCTCGCGGTGAAAAGCGAGATCAGAAGCGACAGGAGAGCGATGTTGCGGGCGTAGACGAGCATCGCTTCGCGCAGCCCGGCGTCGGGAATGATGAGCTCGAATTCCTTCCTGCTCTTCCCGACCATGCCATAGACGCGCAGCATCCGGTCGCCGCCGAAAAGGACGGTATCGACCGCTCCAATGATGGCGGAGCCCGGCCCGACATGGCCGACATGGATCTGCTCGTCGACATGGGGCGGCATATCCGACACCACCATGAGGCGCGATACGCCCGCATCCCTGACGGCGATTGCGCGCGCGCCGATCGCCATCAGCACGTCGTTGCGAGCCGTGCGGCTGAGATGTGCCTCACCCTGCCCCAAAAGCGCACTCGATACCGCGGCCGCGGTGTTAAGCTTCTCTCCAAGCCATTGCAGGCGGAAATTGGCAATCGAAGGCAGGAAGATGAGGACCTCCGCTATCATGACGAAAAGGACCGTCAACACAAGAAGCTTTATCGACAAGCCGCGGGTCAGCGGGACCGTACGCGGTTCCGGCCGTTCGGCATCATCCGGAGGGCTTTTATCTGCTTGTTCTGCCATGGCTGCCCTCTCCGGTTCTCCGCGAACAGTTCGATACCGGCTTTCGCATTCTCATCAATATAAGCGCTCAGCGGCAAATGTTGGAGCCGGGATGGCTGCACTACCTGGTGCCCTTCCTGCCAAGGGGGCCAACACTGGGGGATGAACACTTGACGGATGCCGGTGCCGCCTGCTTTCTCATGCAACGACAGCGCGTTCCCGTCACACGGCCTTCATCCGGCGCCGGCGATTGACTTTCGCGGGCCTTCTCCCTATAAGGCCGCCCACGCTCGGGCCGTCCGTCCGGCGCGTTTTTGGTTGTGCCGCGACGGACAAACGCTCCCTGTTCCCAGCAACAGAATGAAGAAGGGCCGCACGCCGCGGTATCAAAATAAATGAAGCGTACCTATCAGCCGTCCAAACTCGTCCGCAAGCGCCGTCACGGTTTCCGCGCGCGCATGGCAACCAAGGGTGGCCGCGCCGTCGTCGCCGCCAGACGGAATCGCGGCCGCAAGCGTCTTTCCGCCTGACCCGGCGGAGCGCGTGCTCACCGACCCCGAAAGGAAGCCTTACAAGAGGCTTCGGAAGCGCGCGGAGTTCCTCGCCGTGCGCCGTGGCGAAAAGCGACGTGGGCGCTATTTCCTGCTCGAAGTCCTAGACCGCCGCGATGGCGGAACCGCTCGCGCGGGTGTAACGGTGACGAAGAAAACGGGGGATGCGGTGACAAGAAACCGCATCCGGCGCCGCCTGAAAGAGGCGCTGAGGACACACGCCGCTGATGACATGGCGGCTGGCCGTGACTATGTGATCGTCGGGCGCCCCGAAATCCTCGACGTGCCCTTCGATACCCTGAAGAAAGAGCTCTCGCGGCGGATGAGCGGAAACCCGAATGGATAACCAACGCAACTTCTTCATCACGATCGCGCTTTCGGTCGTGATCCTGACGCTGTGGCAGGTGTTCTACATGAACCCCCGCATCGAGGCCCAGCGTCACGCGGCGCAAGTCCAGGCGCAGCAGCAACATGCGGCACAGAAAACGGCCGAAGCGAACAAGAAGCCCGCGTCATCTTCCGCAAGCAGCGGCTCCGCCACGCCGGTCGCGCAGCAATCCGGTTCCACCGCCATTCCGGGGCAAACCGAAGAGAGCGCCGCCAAGGCAGCCACGACGCGGGCCGAGGATATCGCCGCATCGAAGCGCATCAGGATCGACACGCCGAGCCTTTCCGGCTCGATCAACCTGACGGGCGCGCGTCTCGACGATCTGGTGTTGAAGAAATACAAGGAGACGGTCGCCAAGAACTCTCCGAATATCGATCTCCTGAACCCGCAGGGTCTGCCGAAGGGCTATTATGCGGAAATCGGCTTCCTCGGCTCCAAGGAAACCGGAGCCGTGCCCGGCCCCGATACGGTCTGGAGCGTCGAAGGCAATCCCGTCCTGACCTCGAAAAACCCGGTTACGCTGACCTATACGAATGCGAAGGGCCTGACCTTCAAGCGGACCATTTCCGTCGACGACAAATACATGTTCACCTTCAGGGATACGGTGACGAATTCCAGCGGCACGCCCGTCACGCTCTCCAATTACGGCCGGGCCACGCGCTTCTACAAGCCGGAAGACCACTCGTCATTCTACCTGCACGAGGGCCTGATCGGGATGACCGGCAAGGAGGGCCTCGAGGAAATCAAATATTCCAAGATCGAGAAGGAAAAGGAAGTCACGCCAGGAAAATCGACGGATGGCTGGCTTG
>SCRB01000947.1 GCA_004299545.1 Rhizobiaceae bacterium | reverse complement strand
ACAGCCTCGAACAGATCGACGGCTTTGAACCCCGGTCGCGGTGCGATGTTCGGTGCATTCCAGAAGCGCCGCACGCGGTCGATATCCGCGGGCGTGAAATCGCTATGCGCGGCGAGTTGGTTGGCAAGGCCGCCGACTTCGCGCCCTCCCATCGCGTTGGGCTGGCCGGTGAGAGAAAATGGCCCCATGCCCGGCCGGCCGATCCGCGCCGTCGCCAGATGGCAATTGAGGATGGCGTTGACCTTGTCGGTGCCGCAGACCGATTGATTGACGCCCTGGGAATAGAGCGTCACCACGCGTTCGGTGCGCGCGAACAGGGCGTAGAAGCTGCACAGGTCGTCGATGCGCAAATCCGTCGCCGCGGCCACGGCATCGAGGGTGGGCGCATCGCGGCGTGCGGCGGTCAACGCCTCATCGAAACCGGAAACGTGCTGCGCGATCCAGTCGCGATCGAGCGCACCGCATTCGGCCAGTTGCACGAGCAGGCCGTTGAACAGCATCACGTCGCTGCCCGGCCTGAGCGCCAGATGCAGGTCGGCGGTTTCGGCCGTCGCCGTGCGGCGCGGATCGATGGCCACGATCTTTGTGCCGCGCGTTTCGCGCGCCGCGATCAGTCGCTGATAAAGCACGGGATGGCACCAGGCCATATTGGAGCCGGCCTGAATGACCAGATCGGTCTCCTCCAGATCGTCATAGCAGCCCGGCACCACATCCTCGCCGAAGGCGCGCACATGGCCGGCGACGGAGGACGACATGCACAGCCGCGAATTGGTGTCGATGTTGCCGGAGCCGATGAAACCCTTCATCAGCTTGTTGGCGACGTAGTAGTCCTCGGTCAGGAACTGACCGGAGACATAGAAGCCGATGGCATCGGGCCCATGTTCGGCCAGAATCTGCCGGAACGTGGCGGCGATGGCGTCGAGCGCCGTATCCCAATCGGTCTCATTGCCGTGGAGCACGGGTTTGGTCAGCCGGTCGGGCAGGTCCAGCGTCTCTTTGAGCGCGGCGCCTTTCGAGCACAGCCTGCCGAAATTGGCCGGGTGCGTATCGTCGCCGCGGATGGCATCGCCGGAAAGCGAAAGGCCGCAGCCCACGCCGCAATAGGGACAGGTTGTGCGAAGCGCACTCACGCCGCTGCCTGCTCCTCTTGCGGAACACCGACATGAACGTCACCGCCGATCACCCGCACCGGCAGGATTTCGGTGCGCCCGTCGTCGGGGGCAACCGCCAGTCCTTCATCGAGTGTGATGGTCCAATTGTGCAGCGGGCAGGTGACGGCGCGGCCGGAAACGATGCCCTCGGAGAGCGGCCCTTGCTTATGCGGGCATTCGTCGATGAGCGCGAACACCTCGTCCTCTGCCGTGCGGAACACGGCGATGGGCCGGCCGTGAT
>SCRB01000946.1 GCA_004299545.1 Rhizobiaceae bacterium | reverse complement strand
CGATGAGATGCACACGCTGGTCGGCGCCGGCAAGACAGACGGCGCCATGGATGCGTCGAACCTCCTGAAGCCGGCTCTGGCGCGCGGCGAGCTTCACTGCGTCGGCGCGACCACGCTCGATGAATACCGCAAATATATCGAGAAGGACGCGGCCCTTGCCCGCCGTTTCCAGCCGGTCTTCATCGACGAGCCAACGGTCGAGGATACGATCTCCATCCTGCGCGGTTTGAAGGAGAAGTACGAGCAGCACCATAAGGTTCGCATCTCCGATTCGGCGCTTGTTTCGGCGGCGGCGCTCGGCAATCGCTACATCACCGATCGCTTCCTGCCGGATAAGGCGATCGATCTTGTGGACGAAGCCGCGTCGCGGCTTCGCATGCAGGTCGATTCCAAGCCCGAGGCTCTGGACGAAATCGACCGGCGCATCATGCAGCTCAAGATCGAGCGTGAGGCGCTGAAGGTCGAGAAGGACGAGGCGTCGAAAGAAAGGCTGTCGCGGCTTGAGAAGGAGCTTGCCGGGCTGGAAGAAGAATCGGCCGCCCTGACTGCCAAATGGCAGGCGGAAAAGGCCAAGCTCGGCGAAGCGGCGGACCTCAAGAAGGATCTTGACGCGGCGCGGAACGAACTCGCCATCGCCCAGCGCAAGGGAGAGTTCCAGCGTGCCGGCGAACTTGCCTATGGCACGATCCCGGAGCTGGAAAAGAAGCTGAAGGAGGCCGAGGCGCATGACGGCGAGAAGGGGTCCATGGTCGAGGAGACGGTGACGCCCGACCATGTCGCGCACGTCGTCTCGCGCTGGACCGGCATTCCGGTCGACAAGATGCTGGAGGGAGAGCGCGAGAAGCTGCTTCGCATGGAAGACGAGATCGCCAAACGCGTCGTCGGGCAGGGCGAGGCCGTGCAGGCGGTTTCAAAGGCCGTGCGGAGGGCACGGGCCGGGCTCCAGGATCCGAACAGGCCGATCGGTTCGTTCATGTTCCTCGGCCCCACAGGCGTCGGCAAGACCGAACTCACCAAGGCGCTGGCGAACTTCCTTTTCGACGACGAGACGGCGATGGTGCGGCTCGATATGTCGGAATTCATGGAAAAGCACTCGGTCGCCCGGCTGATCGGCGCGCCTCCTGGCTATGTCGGCTATGAGGAGGGCGGCGTGCTGACCGAAGCCGTCCGCCGCAGGCCCTATCAGGTCATCCTTTTCGATGAGATCGAGAAGGCTCATCCGGACGTCTTCAACGTGCTCCTGCAGGTCCTCGATGACGGTCGTCTGACCGACGGACAGGGCCGCACGGTCGATTTCCGCAACACGCTCATCATCATGACGTCGAATCTCGGCGCTGAATACCTCGTTAATCTCGGCGAGAACGACGATGTCGACAAGGTTCGCGACGAGGTGATGGCTGTCGTGCGTGCATCGTTCCGGCCCGAGTTCCTCAACCGGGTGGATGAAGTGATCCTGTTCCACCGGCTGCGGCGGCAGGACATGGGCCTGATCGTCGAGATCCAGCTGAAGCGGCTGGAGAAGCTGCTTGCCGACCGCAAGATCACGCTCGACCTCGACGAGACGGCGATCAACTGGCTGGCCGACAAGGGTTACGATCCTGCCTATGGGGCGCGGCCCCTGAAGCGTGTCATGCAGAAGGAATTGCAGGATCCGCTGGCGGAAAAGATCCTCCTTGGCGAGATCAGGGACGGTTCGACCGTGGTGATCACCGCCGGCTCCGACCGGTTGAACTTCCGCACACGGGCGGGAACGGCACAAGCGGAAGAGACCGAAACCGAAGAGGCCGCCTGAACCGGTAAAGCGGGACGCGGATGACGTTGGACGATTATAACGGCTTCTGCGCCTCGCTTCCGGCTGCGACCCATGTCGTGCAGTGGGGCGGCTCTCATGTCTGGAAGGTCGGCGGCAAGGTCTTCGCCATTGCGAGTGGAGAAAGCCGGCGGCCGGGCATCACCTTCAAATGTTCCGATATCGCCTATGCGATATTGCAGGAGCAGCCGGGCTGCCGCCCGGCACCCTATCTCGCCTCGCGCGGGATGAAATGGATCCAGCGCATCAGCGGAGAGAGCTTGGACGGCGATACGTTGAAGGATTACTTGCGTGAGAGCCACAGGCTTGTCGCGTTGAAGCTTTCACGGAAATCGCGACAGGACCTCGGGATTTGACGGTCTGGCCTGAGGAACGGGCGCCAGCGTCATTTTCATGCCCGGTTCATGTTGCGAAGTGTTCCTAGTGGTTCGTTTCCAACATTTGCGTCCCATTTGTATCGACCGCGAGAGCAAATGTTGGAAACAAAAGAACCACTAGCAAAGATATGATTGTAGTGGAATTCTCGAATTTGACATTCGATTTCAGGGCAGACATCGAGCGGGTATCGAATGTCAAATTCATTCCGCTAGCGGCGATTTTTTCCCCTTTGGCAACCGCCAGGGCATTCGGGAGTTCCTTGGCCATGATCGGCAAAGCATTGATCCTGTCCTCCCTGCTCGGCCTGACGGGCCTGTTCGTTGCTCCGGCACAGGCGGCGGTGTCGTTTCCGGTTCGTGGCGATCAAGTGCAGCCGGCGGCGCGGCCTGCCCTGATCCAACTCGCGCAGAGTCGGGACCTCGAGGTCTATTACGATCAGTACGGTCGCCGTGTACTGGTCGATCCCGATACGGGCCAGGTCGTCAGCGTGCTTCCCGATCGCCGTGACCGGGACGGTTACGCGCCACGCTGGCGTGACCGCTATTCGGACGACAACGATAATGGCCGGGACCGATATGACGACGGCAATGGCTATGATGACGGCTATGCCGCGCCGGACGATGACGGCCAATACCGTTACGATCGGCAGCGGCAGATGCGGGAGAGACGCGACCAGGTGCTTCGCCAAAGGGAACTGCGGCAGCAGCGCATCATCGGTTCCGATCAGGATTCCGATGCGAATGGTCCCACCGGGAACGGCGTCGGGAGTCCCGGCTTGGGAAACAACCGGTTTCCCGATGTCGAGACCTATCCGCGGCCGGACAGCGCGCAAAAGCCCGCCTCGATCCAGCAATCGCCGCTTCCCGCGCCGGGCCGGCAGGGGGACGAGCAGGCAAGCCTCGGTGAACCGCGGCTTTCACCTCCGCCTGCGGCACAGTCCCCGGAGACGGCTCCGCGGATAAACGGCGCGCCCTTTGTGGAGGGGACTCCTGCGCTCGGCCCGATCGTCTCGACCGCCGCCGTGGCGCAGTTGCAGATCGTGCTCGACAGGGCCGGCGCGTCGCCGGGCGTTATCGACGGTCATTTCGGCGATAATGTCCGTAAGGCGCTCGCGGCTTATAAGGAAATCACAGGAACGGCGCTGGATATCAATGATCCGGAGGTGATGAAGGCCGTGCTGGAAAAAACCGGCGGGCCTGCCTTCACAACGTATACCATCACCGACAAGGATGCCGCCGGTCCCTATGTTGCGTCCATTCCGGCGGATTACGGCAAGAAGGCTAGGCTCGACCGGCTGGGCTATGCGTCGGTTGCCGAAATGCTGGCCGAACGCTTCCACATGGACGAGGATTATCTGAAGCAGCTCAATCCCGGCGCGAATTTCAATCGGCCGGGAACCATCATCAAGGTCGCCGCCGTCGGCAAGCCTGTCGCCACGAAGGTCGCCCGGATCGTCGCCGACAAGGGCAGGGAAGAGGTCTATGCCTACGATGCCGAGGGCAAGCTGGTGGCCTCCTATCCGGCGACGATCGGTTCGACCGATACGCCTTCCCCGTCAGGCACGGTGAAGGTCGAAAGGGTCGTTTTCAATCCGACCTATACCTATAATCCGAAGATCAACTTCAAACAGGGAAACAACAATCACGTGCTGACGATCCCGCCGGGCCCCAACAACCCCGTCGGCGATGTCTGGATCGCACTTTCGAAACCCACTTATGGGATCCACGGAACGCCCGATCCTTCCAGGATCGGCAAGACCAGCTCGCATGGCTGCGTCCGGCTGACGAATTGGGATGCGGAGGGACTCGCAAGGCTGGTCAGCCCGGGCGTCTGGGTACAGTTTATCCATTGAGGCTGACATAATCCCGACGGTGTCGTATTTCCCGTCTCCGCTGTACATGGCGTGATATGACCGCGCGCCCGGCGGGAGATACGATCGCGCCATGAAACCGGATTCCCTCGCGGCTCCGCCGCCCGTGGCCTTCTGCCCCGTCGAGCGGCGCCCTATC
>SCRB01000945.1 GCA_004299545.1 Rhizobiaceae bacterium | reverse complement strand
ACCGCAACCGCGAGGCCGGTTTCGAGGCATTCAAGAAAGGCAATGTGCTTTATCGCGAGGAATTCACCTCGAAGACGTGGGCGACGGAATATGATTTCCCCGCCGTCAGGGAAAAGCGCGTCGCCAAGCGGACTTTTCCCGCCGAAAAACAGCCTTCCATGCAGGCATGGGCGCTCAATCTGAGGCGAGCACGCTTCCGGGACGGAAGAATACGGCGCGCGATCGGGCTTTGCTTCGATTTCGAATGGACGCGGCGCAATCTCTTCTACGGCTCCTATGACCGCTCGGAATCGCTTTTCGAGCGGTCGGATTTCAAGGCCACCGGCCTGCCCTCAGCCGCCGAACTCAAACTTCTGGAACCGCTGCGCGGCAAAATACCGGACGAGGTCTTCGGCGCGCCCTACACGCAGCCCGTTTCGGACGGATCGGGACGCGACCGCCGGCTTCTACGCCAGGCTTTTACCCTTCTCAACCAGGCCGGGTGGCAGCGAAAAGGCAGTTTTCTCGTCAATGGGGGAGGCGAGCGGCTGAAGTTGGAGCTTCTCGTGAACGATCCCGTCTTCGTCCGCGTCGAGCAGCCCTTTGTCGACAATCTGCGTGCGATCGGCATCGATGCGTCGATGCGGCTCGTGGATTCCGCCCAGTATCAGGAAAGGCTCTCCAAATTCGATTTCGACATGGTGGGGATCGCGGCGCGCTTTTCCGCCACGCCGACGCGAGAGGAACTGGCGCATTACTTCTCCTCCGAGGCTGCCGACACACCCTCTTCGCGTAACTTGCCCGGCACCGCCGATCCCGCGGTGGACGCACTGGTCGACGCGGCGGGCCGGGCGACGAACCGGGATGAGTTGACAACGGCGATGCGCGCGCTCGACAGGCTCTTGCGCGCAAGGGAAGACTGGATTCCAAACTGGTACCTGGCGAATCACCGGACTGCCTTCTGGGACATGTTCGGGCTCAAGGCGGACAAGCCAGACTACGGTTTCCCCGTCGAGACGCTTTGGTGGGTGGACGAGAAAAAGGCGAAGGCGATTGGCAAGGGTTGAAGGTAAATTCCCTCCTTTCGATAGAGAGGGAGGGCGCTGATGGGCGCTTATATCCTCCGCCGCATCCTGCTGATGATCCCGACCTTGCTCGGCATCATGGCGATCGCCTTCGTCGTCATCCAGTTCGCGCCCGGCGGCCCGGTCGAACAGGTCATCGCCAAGATCACCGGTCAGGGCGGCAGCGCCGGCGAGCGGCTGTCGGGTGGCGGGGCCGACATCGGGGCACAAAGCTTCGATGCCGGCGGCGACAGTTCGCATTATCGCGGTGCGCAGGGCCTCGACCCGCAATTCATCGCCAAGCTGAGAAAGCAGTTCGGCTTCGACAAGCCGCCGCTCGAACGCTTCCTCACGATGCTGTGGGACTATTCCCGCTTCGATTTCGGCCGCAGCTATTTCCGCGATATCTCGGTCGTCGACCTGATCCTCGAAAAGATGCCGGTGTCGATCTCGCTCGGCATCTGGATCACGCTTCTGTCCTACCTGATCTCGATCCCGCTCGGCATCAGGAAAGCGGTGAAGGACGGATCGAGCTTTGACGTGTGGACGAGCGCCGTCGTCATTGTCGGCTATGCCATTCCGGGCTTTTTGTTCGCCATCCTCCTAATGGTGCTCTTCGCCGGCGGCTCCTTCCTCGACTGGTTTCCGCTCAGGGGCCTGACCTCCGACAACTGGAGCCAGCTTTCCATTCCCGGCAAGATCCTCGACTATCTCTGGCACATCACCCTGCCGGTGACGGCCATGGTGCTTTCCGCCTTCGCCACGATCACGCTTTTGACCAAGAATTCCTTCCTCGACGA
>SCRB01000093.1 GCA_004299545.1 Rhizobiaceae bacterium | reverse complement strand
CCATGGCGTTGAGGAAAACATTGGCGACCACCACCAGGACCGAGACGACGACGCTGTTGATGAGGTAGCGCAGGAACGGGATCGCGTACCAGACGTCGACGAAATAGAACGGGTTCGGATCATGCGGCAGGAGCGACGGCGGATAGGCGAAGATATTCTCGCCGGTAAGGCTCGTCTTGAGCACCCAGTAGAACGGTATCAGCATCAGGGCGGAAATAAGCGCCAGGGCGAGATGCACGGGCCAGTGACTGCGCCTGCGGGGCCTGAGCCAGCGAGCCATCTCATGCGCTCCGCTTGACCGCGCCGGCCTCGCCGCCGGCAAGCCGGTTCGCAACAAAGGCAAGCCCGACGAAGAGAACGAAATTAGCCACCGTCATCGCCGCCGCATAGTCGAAATGACCGAGCTTAAAAGCGGTCGAATAAATATAGGTGACAAGCAGGTCCGTCGCGTGCCCCGGGCCACCACCCGTCATGACGAAGATCAGGTCGAAGGCGTTGAAGGAATTGATGATGCCGACGACGAAGCAAAGGAACAGCGAAGGCTTTAAGAGCGGGACGGTGATGCGCCAGAAGCTCTGGCGGGCGCTAGCGCCGTCGATCGACGCCGCCTCGTAGAGATTAGGCGGAATGCTTTGCAGCCCGGTCAGAAGGATAATCATGTAAAAGCCGATCACCTGCCACAGAGAGGCGAGGATGACGGCCGGCAGCGCCCATTGGAAGCTTTCGAGAAACGGTATTCCCTTATTGGTGATGCCGAGCGAAATCAGCACATAATTGATGAGTCCGACCTTCTCGTTATAGAGCCATTGCCAGATGATGCCGACGGCGACCGTCATCACCGGATAGGACATGAAGACGATGGTGCGGTAGACGCCGCGCCCCTTGATCTGCTGGTTGACCAGAAGCGCGACGCCGAGCGCCATCGCAATGCCCACCGGCGCCGATGCCATGAAGATCAGCGTATTGCCGACGACCTTCCAGAAGGCGTCGTCATAAAACAGCATGTTCTGGTACTGATACAGGCCGGCAAAGCGCGCCGGCCTGTAGGGCGACCAGAATTCCAGCGACAAGACGACATTCCACACAAGCGGAATGATGCGGTAGAGCAGGAAGATCACCAGCGAAGGCAGGAGGAACAGCCAGATCAGCCCGAGTTCGCGCGTCTTGCGGCGTGCCCAGAAGGCCGGCCGCGCGGCGGCCGCCCCGACGCGAACAGCTGCCATATCCGCCGCGCGCTCGGTCATTTTCGCCTTTCTGTCCTATTCCGCTTCGAGAATGCGGTTCACCTTCTTTTCCGCCGCATCGAGCGCGTCCTTGGCGCTCTTCTGTCCCAGAAGCGCCGCCTGCAGTTCGGGATAGAACGCTTCCTTGATCGCCGCATCCTGCGCGAAGGGCCAGTTGCCGGTCAGCTTGTCGAGATTTTCAAGCTGCGTCTTGAGGGCGGGGATGACGGCCGGGATGTTCTTCTCGAAATATTTCATCAGTTCGGCGTCGGCGATTTTATCGCCCATCAGGTTGTTGGTCTGCTCGCCGAAGGCGATGGCGCCGGCGCCGCTGGTCGCGATCTTGACGAAGTCCCAGGCGGCATCAGGATGTTTCGACCCGGCCGAGATCACGAGCGCATGCGAATTCGGTGTCGACCATCCGCCTGGCAGGTTGATGGCGCCGACCGTGTCCTTGTTGACCCAGCTCGCCTTGCTCTTGAACCACAGATAGGCCGGCGCATGCGCATGCAGCATGCCGACATTGCCCGCCGCGAAGGCACTGTTCGGCTCGACCCAGCGGCCGGTCCAGCTGACCTTGTCGATCACGCCTTCCTTGGTGAGCTTGGCCAGCTTTTCGACAAGCGCCACGCACTTGGGCGTGTTGAAGGCGGCCTTCTTGAGGTCGGGCGTCACGAAGTCGATGCCGTTCATCTTGAAGAGTGGCCAGTAGAGCCAGTCGAAATTGAGCGTGATGAAGCCGGACGTGTTTGGGCCGGTCATTTTCTTGGCATCTTCCATCATCTCGTCGAAGCTGGTCGGATCGTGATCGATTCCGGCCTTCTTCATCATCACGCGATTGAGGAAGAGGAGCGTCTTCGAGATATAAAGCGGCGCGCCGTAATTCTTGCCCTTGTAGACCCAGTTGGCGAGCACCTCCGGATACATCCGCTTGGTGTAGTCCTGATCCTTCTTGAGATAGGGCGTCAGGTCGAGCAGGCCGCCCTGCGAGGCATATTGCAGCCAGATGCCGCCTTGCAGGTCGAGGATATCCGGCGGCGTGCCGGCGACGACCTGCGTCTGATACCAGGCCGGCAGTTCGGTACCCTTCATATCGACGCGCTTGACGTCATAGTCCGGGTGGATCTTCTTGAACGCATCCACCCATTGCTGGAATCCCTTCTGATAGTAGGGGATGTTCCATGTCACCACGGTGATCTGCTTGTCCGCCGCATAGGACGGCGGGGTGACGAAGCCGGCCGTGAGCGCCATCGCCCCGGCCGCGAGCAGCAATGCCAGTCTCTTCATCGATTTCCTCCCTGCTTGGCGGGCTTCCCGCCCGCCTTCCCGTTCGCCGATCTTCCTGCCCTCCTCAACGGCGGGAAAAATCGAGCTTCATCTCGCGGCCTTCGGCAAGCGCCTTTTCGGCGGCCAGGCAGACCAGGATGCGCTTGCGCGCCTCCTCGCCCGTCACGATCGCCCGGTTCGCCCTGAAGGCCTCCACCGCCAGGCGCAGTTCCTGGTCGAGTTCGAACAGTTCGCCGGACGCGGCAGCCTCGATCTTCTCTGCCTTGTCCCGCCCCTTCCGCTGCACCTTGATTTCGAAGGAAGGCTCGCGCGTGCGGTCCTCCGCCCCGGACCACCAGGTCCGGATCGAGCCGTCGGTCCCGACGATCTCCATGACATGATGATGCTCGAAACCGGCGAGGCTCTGCGTGATCACCGCATAGGCGCCGCCCGGCCAGTGCATGATTGTCGAGAAATTGTGCGCCATCGCCGCCTCATTGCCTTCCGTGCCGGGTGCGGGACGGCCGTTGCCGAAGGCGACGATGCGGTCGGGATCGCCGAGTTCCTCGAAATACCACATCACCGAATCGAAGAAATGGACCGGCTCCTCCAATATCCACGAGCCGACCCGGTCGCGCTGGTAGCGCCAGCCGCCGGACCCCTGCCGATACGGAAAACGGAACAGGCTGACATTGGCGTAAAGCGGCCGGCCGATCGCGCCTTCCGCGATCAGTTCCTTCAGCCTGCCCCATTGCGTCGAGAGGCGGAACTCGTGGCCGATGCTCAGCACCTTGCCTGACGCCTCCGCCGCGTCGAGAAGCCGGTCGCAGGCGGCGACACTGACCCCCATCGGCTTCTCCAGGAGGACATGCTTCCCCGCCGCCAGCGCAGCGACGCCGATCTCCTCATGCAGGTGATTGGGGACAACGATATCGACGGCCTCGATGGAAGCGTCGGCCAGGAGCGGCCGATAGTCCCGATGAACGGGGATATCCGGAAAGCGCTCGCGCGCGGCGGCGGCCGTTTCTTCGCTCTGGCAGGCTATCGCGGCAAGCTCCGCCCCCGGCGACTTGACGATCGCCTCGGCATGATGGGTGCCCCAAAGGCCGTAACCGATAAGACCGAAGCGCAAATCCATCCTCCTCGAATTCGCCGCCGCAGTGTCAACTGTAACCGATTACAAACAGTAGACAGCAAAGCTCTATCGCTGTCAACCAGCGCCGCCGCGCGGCCAACCTTCCGGCGCCGGCCCCGTCGAGCCGCGCAAAATCAGCCTTACCTCGACTTCCGTCGCATGGGGAACGGTCTGCCCGGCGATGCCGTCGACCAGATGATCCGCCGCCAACTGGCCGATCTCGCGCGCCGGCAGCGCCATGGTCGTAAGGCCCGGCGGCAGTTGCGAGGCCCAGTCGAGATCGTCGAAACCGGCGATGGAAAGGTCCTGCGGCACGCGCCACCCAAGCGTCTGCGCTTCCAGCAATGCGCCGAAGGCGAGCACGTCGTTGCCGCAGACCACGGCCGTCGGGCGCACCTTGCCGCTCATCAGCGTCCTCAGCGCCTGCCGCCCCTGCTGCACCCGGTACGGTCCTTCGATGGTCCGTTCCGCCGACAGGTCGAGCCCGCGCGCGGCAAGCGCCTGGCGCACGCCCTTCACACGGCCGCTGGCGCGGTCGCTGACCTGGCTCGG
>SCRB01000944.1 GCA_004299545.1 Rhizobiaceae bacterium | reverse complement strand
TCACGACATCGACACCTGCTTCGAAGCGACGAAGGCGGTGCTGATGAAGCTCTATGAGGAGCTTTATGCCTCCCGTATCGTTCTGGAAGGTTCGATCCTGAAGCCCAACATGGTGATCGCGGGAAAGAAATCGCGTAAGCAGAGCGGCCCGGAGGAAGTGGCCGAGAAAACCATCCGCTGCTTCCGCGAGACGGTTCCGTCGGCGATCGGCGGGATTGCCTTTTTGTCGGGCGGCCAGTCGGACGAGGAAGCGACGGCCAATCTCAATGCCATCAACGCAATCGGTCCGCATCCGTGGAAGCTTACCTTCTCCTACGGAAGAGCCCTGCAAGCCGCGCCGCAGAAGGCATGGGCGGGCAAGAAGGAGAACGTCGCCGCAGGCCAGCGTGCATTTGCCCATCGGGCGAAGATGAACGGCCTTGCCGCGCGCGGCGAATGGAAAGAGGCACTGGAAAAAGCCGCCTGAACCGGCAGTCGGTCTGATCCTTCCAAGCGTGCTCATCGGCCATGGCTGATGAGCACCGTCACCGTGAATGCGACCAGGCCGAAGAGCGCGATCTTCCAGAAATCGCGCCTTGCACGCAGCCCCGGAAGCCCGAACGGCTTGACGACGTGAAGCCCCATCATCGCGATCAGCAGAAGCGCCAGGATTTTTGACATGCGAATCCCCCACTCAGCGCTTTTGCGTCTGAATGGGTCCAAAAGTCAAAGTGCCGTCCTGGCACGCGGGCAAAACAAAACCCGCCGTGGGAGACGGCGGGTTCTGCGGAAGCTGGCCTTGCATATGCCGGCCAGCCGGCGGGCGGCAACGCCCGCCTACTACCACATTGGTTCTCAGAGCGTGGTCTTCGCCACGGCCGGAATATCGCTCCGGCTGATGCCCATGTCATTGAGCTCGCGGTTCGAAAGGCGGCTCAGTTCGCTGACGGTCTGGCGATAACGGCGCCAGTTACGGTAATTGCGGATCAGGTTCATCTCAACCCTCCATCGTTCGCGTTCTTGTTATTGCAGTGCACAAATCGTTTGTAGCGATGCTTAAATGGCGATCATTTTGCCTTTTGTGAATGCACAAGGTTGCATGGCATTCATGCAGATTGTGCATTGCACCATAAGGCGAAAGGTAACGTTTTCTTAGAGCATGATGCGATCGGATTGAATCGCATCATGCTCCTCGCTCTCTGGGTCGGGTATGAGCTTTTCGGAAAACCGGCGCGCCCTTCTCCGGATCATGCTCCCTGCATTCGCGGCTGGCGCAAATGGCGGATGCCGCGCAGTTCGACGAAATTCGTGGCCACATCCCAAAGATAATCGCCGTAGAGAAACGGTTCGAACGCTCCAACGCCCGCCAAGGGAAGAGGCGTTATCCGGGCTTCCGCTGCCGGTTCGTAGAAGAAGGGGATTGAAAACCGCTCCCGTCCCGGCGCCATCACCCGATGCAGGGTCGCGCGAATGCGACCGCCCGTCCAGCGCTCTAGCAGCTTGCCGAAGTTGATGGCAAGCGTTCCGTCCTGCGGCGGCACATCGATCCACCGGCCCGAACGGTCTTCCGCCTGAAGCCCTTCGACGCCGTCCTGGGCAAGGAGGGTGACGAAGCCGGAATCGACATGCGCCCCGCCGACGAGCTTCCTGCGTTCCTCCGCGTCTGCCGGGTCGGCCCCGTGCGAAGGTTCGCCTTCCCCGGCGCGGGGCGGATAGCGTGTGAGACGCAACGTCGAGATGCCGTTGGCGAAGGCAGGGTCGAATGTCGTTTCTTCCAAGCCTAGGCCGCGCGCGACCGAGCGCATGATCGCGGCGCCGGTTTCCTCCATGGCAAGATAATAAGCTGCAACGGCCTCGCGCCAACCCGGGACCAGCCCGTCTTGAGGAAGCGGCGTTGCCTCGCGCAGGGGATCGCCCGAATCGATACAGGAAGGACCGCGGGCGATATCGGGACCCATGTCGATCCCTTCCTTGTGCGACACGGTCACTTCCTGCACGGGATACCAGCCGCGATAGACGTTCGGCTTGCTGTTGTCGAAGTTCCATCGCCACAGCTTGCGTTTTTCCTCTTCCGGCAGCGAGAAAATGCTCAGGAGCCTTGCGCGGCGGGCCGCGACGAGGCTTTCCGCGCCGGGGAAGCCGATCACGGTCATGAAACCGATACCCGACGCCGCGTCGTTTATGGCGCGGTCCACGCTGTCCCTTTGCCGGGAGGCCGGGCCAAACAGCGGCGCGATGTCTATGCGTGGGATCATGGCTGGTGGTCACTCCGTCGGTTGGCCGAAGAGGCCGTCGAGCAGGCGATGGAACCATCGCCCCTGGCCGGCATCGTGAAGGTGCATCAGGGCGTCCTGCTCCTCGCGGTTCTGGGCGCCCTTCCTGTCGTAGCGGTGGCTCGGGTTCTCCTGCCAGCGCCTGAATCCCTCGATTGTGACTTCGGCATGGAACTGGACGGCGAAAGTGGTCGCGCCGTAGGAGAACGCCTGATTGGGAAAAAGCGCACTTCGCGCCAGATGGATCGCGCCAGGCGGGATGCCGAACGTGTGGAAATGCGATTGCGCGACATGGATCGGTTCGGGAAGAAACGACCGTCCCGCCTCGGTTGGCTCGATACGGTAATAACCGAATTCAGCAGCCTCGTCCGCCGGGGGGCCGACGGGGGCGCCGAGCACATGAGCTATCTGCTGGGCGCCCTGGCAGATGCCAAGAAGCGGAATAGCCTGGCGCATGCAGGTCTCGATCCAATGCGCTTCGTCGCGCAGGAAGGGGTATTTCTCGTACGCATATGCCTCGAAGGGGCCGCCATAGACCACGCTGCCGGCGATGGTTTCGTCCGCGGACGGGAGCGCCTCTCCCGCAAAGGGCCTGTAGAGGTCCGGCTCGAATCCCGCCGCAGTCAAATGCGTGAAAACGCGGTCATCCGGCGGATTTTCGCCATGGCGAATGAGGATGACGCGTTTGCCCATGTTGGTAAATCCGGCGAGACGATCGGGCAATCTAACGCCTTCCTCTTCCCCTGTTCCATCCGGAATCCGTCATCCGGGGTTGCTTTAAAGACTCAACTGCCGAATATCCTGTTCCAGATGCGCTTGCCGAGAGAAGGCGACTGCGCCCCGGTTGGCGCCAGTGCGTTTTCGGCGGGCGCGGCGGATGCGTCCTGCGTCGTGGAACCATGGGTTCCTTTCCGCTTCGCCGCGCCGTTCTGCGCCACGGCTGTCTCGCCTTTGTCTTTCTCCGTCCGGGCCTTTTCCCTGGCGGCTTCCTTCGCTGCCTTGGCACGTTCCGCCATTGCGAGCTTTTCCGCCTTTTCCGCCGCGATCGCCGCCGCCTTTTCCTCGGCCGCCTTCTTTTGGGCGGCCTTTTCGGCGTCGAGCATCGCCATTTTGCGGCCGAGAGGCGAATCGATCCGTCCGAGCCGCTCCGTCGATTCCGTAATCTTGCCGTTTGCATCCATGGAGGGCGGCGAGATCGGCACTGCCTTGCCGCTTGTCAGTTCTCGTGTCCAGTTGGCGACGAGCTTCGCCTCCATGGATG
>SCRB01000943.1 GCA_004299545.1 Rhizobiaceae bacterium | reverse complement strand
TTCACACTGCGATATTACCAGCGGGAAGCAGCCGACGCGACGATGGCCGCCCTCTCGCGCCGAAAAAATCCTGTCGTTACTCTGCCGACCGGGAGTGGAAAGAGCGCGACCGCGGCAGAAATCGTGTTTCGCGTCATCAGCCAATCGCCGCAAGGAGCTCGCATCGTCGTCGTCGCGCCAAGCCGCGAGCTTGTACAGCAAGATGAGGCGGCCTTGCTGAGATATTTCCAACCGGAACACGTCGGCGTCGTCTGCGCATCGCTGAACCGTCGGGAGGGTGATCGTCAAATCCTTGTCGGAACACCGCAGTCACTGGCGGGCACCATCGATTTCGATCCCGCCGTTGTCGTCGTCGACGAGGCCCACCTGATGCCACTGCACAAGAAATCATGGTTTGCCCGGTTGTTTGCGGGGCTGCCGCGGCGCCGGCGCACCCCTCGCGCCGGTTTGACGGCAACCAGTTTTCGAACGGCCGACGGTGCCATTTTCGGTCCCGGCGGTTGGTTTAACTATCAAGCATACGAAATATCCGCACGTGAACTCATCGCCCGCGGATATCTGGCGCCGATGCGCTACATCGAGCCTGCTGCCCTGATGACCGTCGAGGGTGTCGCCGTGACTGCGGGCGACTTCAACCAGGGCCAACTGGTTACTGCAAATATCGACCGCGTCGCAGCGCAAGTGGAATTGATTCTGAAGGCGATGGAGGGGCGTGATCGCGCGATGATTTTCGCCGTGACCGTGGAGCACGCCCGCGCTTTTCAGCAGGCGTTTGCGGATAACGGCGAGCGGTGCGAACTGATCATCGGCGATATGTCGGCGAACGATCGCACGGCGGCCGTCGACGCCTTCAAGTCAAGACAATCGCGAATCGCGGTCACGGTTGCGGCCGCGCTGACCGGTTTCGACGTGCCCGAAATTGATCTGATCGCGAGCTGCCGCCCGACGAAATCGGCGATCATCCATACACAGTCGATCGGCCGCGGTACTCGCGTCGCAAAAGGCAAGTCGGATTGCATCGTCCTCGACTTCGCCGGCAATGTCAGACGGTTCGGTCCAATCATTTCGCCGAATTTCGATGCGTCCGGACAATCGAGGCTTTCGACGGCGCCGTGGCGGCCGTGTCCGTCTTGTGGAACCTTCGCACGTGAAGAGGCATGGACCTGCCAGCACTGTGGCGAGCGCCTACGCGGTCGGGCACCACGCGAGAAAGCCCCCCTGGAAATCACGCCTATCAATTTCAGGCGTGCAGCAAAGGCGGTTGAAAAGCTCGTTCGCCAGCAAGGGCTTTGTCACCATGTAGTGCATGATTTTGCTCTCGAAGGCCATGAAAAGCGGGACCATCCAGGGTCTTTCTCGGTGCGCCTCAAATTCGATCTTGGCGGTCACGCCATCGTCTATCAATGGGAGAAGGACCTCACCTCGGACCGATGGGCCCGGATCTGGTGGGCGTTTTGCGGAGACGACCCGGCGCCGCACAGTTTCGAAGAAGCGTTCGGACGCCGTCATGAACTCGTGCGACCGCTTGTCGTCAGTATCGAACGCGATGGCCCGTTCTGGCGCGTTGTCTCGCTTCGGCATCGGGAAAGGGCGGCGGCATGAGAGAAACCGTATTAGGCCAGCGGTTTATCTTCCACAGGCTGAATAGCCTGCCGCGCCCCCCGATTCGCACAGAAATCGTTTCCGGCTTTGCGGCGGCAGGCGAGATGATCGCTCTCGTCGGGCCACCCGGAACGGGCAAGTCTGCCATCGGAGTTCTCCTTGCGTCGTCAGTGGCGGCGGGGACGCCGTTTCTTGGTCGGACCGTCCGCCGCGGCACGGTCGTCTACGTTGCCGCCGAACGTCGGATCGAGGCCGAGCGCCGCCTCCTCGCCGGTGGAGACAGCGAATTGCCGATCTATGTATCGGGCGCGCGACCAGCGCTTGCCAATGCGGATGACGTCGACGATCTCATCAACGGGTTGGCCGCTATCGAATCTGCGGCCGAAAGCCCGATCCGGCTTGTAATCTTCGACACAGCAGCGAAATGCTTTCGCGGCCTGGATGAGAACTCGGCACGCGACGTCGGGATGGCCGTCGAGGGGCTGACGCGCATAGGAGAGGCAGTCCCGACGGCAG
>SCRB01000942.1 GCA_004299545.1 Rhizobiaceae bacterium | reverse complement strand
GAAACAGGCACCAAGGCTAGCCAATCACGGGAAATGCATCTTGACGCAAGTCAAGCGGAACGCAGGCGAGGCCTCGAATCGTGATCGTATGTCCGACGGGGCCAGCCTATCTGCGGGAGTAATCCTGCGCTCGCTTGCGGAATCAAGGCCATGCGGCGCGATAATCCTATTTCTGAAGGATATATGTTCCCGGTGCCGGGCAAAGGACAGGATAGCCTTTTCCGCCATTTCCCATCGGGGGTGGGGCAACCATTCCCGTAGAGCGTGCACTCAGCCACTCGATCCATGAAGGCCACCATGAGCCAGGGATTTTCCTGGAAACTCGCTCCCATTCGTCGGGATCCGGGCGCGGCTCCCCTAGTTGATGAACCAATCTCTGAAACGATCTTCTTGGATGTCCCGGTTCCGAGACGATGCCGGCATTGTGTCCGCCACTGGTGAGAACGAAGGTTATCTCGGTATCGAGCAGGTGTGTGAGCTTGAAGACGGATCGCCAGGGCGCGACATGGTCCGTCGCGGTAGCGACCGCAAAGACGGGGGCCTCGATATCCTCGATATAAACCGGGTGACCGCCGACGTTGAAGCGCCCTTCGGCAAGGTCGTTGTTCAGGAAGAGGCTTCGCAAATATTCCGAGTGCATGCGGGCGGGCATGCGCGTCGCGTCGGCGTTCCACGCCATCAGATCGCTCATCGGGCCTCGTTCGCCCATCAGATAGTCACGAACCATTCGCGACCAGACCAGATCCTGGGAGCGCAGCATCTGGAACGCTCCCGCCATCCGCCGTTGATCGAGAAAACCTTCCTGCCGCATGAGATCCTCGATCAGCGCGATCTGGCTTTCGTCGGTGAAAAGCCCAAGTTCTCCTGGTTCCTCGAAGTCGACCTGCGCGGCGAACAATGTGACGGTAGAGAAGCGCTGGTCTCCATCGCGGGCCATAGCCGACGCGGCGATTGCGAGCAGCGAGCCTCCCAGGCAATAGCCGGCAGCATGGATCCGCGGTTGTTCCGTAATCGAGACGACGGCATCAATTGCCGCCATGATGCCGAGGCGTCTGTAATCGTCAAACGCGAGGTCACGGTCCTCTCTACCGGGATTGCGCCAGGAGATGCAGAAGACGGTGAAACCGTTTTGCACGAGATATCGGACGAGCGAGTTTTCCGGCGACAGGTCGAGAATGTAATATTTCATGATCCATGCAGGCACGATGAGGATCGGCTCCGCATGGACGCTGCCGCCAGCAGGGCGGTACTGGATCAATTCGACGAGTTCATTGCGAAAGACGACTTCCCCAGGCGTGGTCGCGAGATTGACTCCGGTCTTGAACGACTCTGTCCCTGCCGGCATTTCATCGGCGAGAAGGCGCGCCGCGTCCTCGGCGAAATGTTCGGCGCCGCGGCAAAGATTGAGGCCAAATTCGTTAAATGTCTTCTCGATCACCTCCGGATTGGTGAAGACGGAATTGGACGGCGAGATCATGTCGAGGATCTGGCGAGCATAGAATTCGACAAGGCGCTGATGCTGTCGGGTAACGCCCGCCAGCGGCTGCGTGGCGTTGTGCCACCATTGCTGCGTGAGAAGAAAGGATTGCTGCAGGACGTTGAATGGAAACGAACGCCATCCGGGATGGCGGAAACGAGAGTCCTGCGGCAACGGGGAAATGCAGGGTGGGGTCAGGTCGCCATGGAGCAGGTATTGGCCGAGATAGGATTGAAGGCGGGAAACCTTCTCCGTCGCTTTCGTCGCAAGTTGTTGCTGCCTCCCCGGCGATACTGCCAGATGCGATGCCCAATCTCCCCACGCCTCCACAAGGCTGAACGGCGACAGTCCGAATGTCGGGGCGGCAAGAACCGCATGATAGCGGCTGTCGAGCAGTTGGTATGCATCCTCCGTATCGGTTGGTTTGCGAGACGTTTCAGCGCCGCTGGGGGTTGTTCGGGATTGCGCCGGCCGAGGGGCCGGCGCTTTGACCAGATCCGCATCGCGGTTTTTGGACGTGCCGTCTTTCGCGGCCAGCTTTGTACCGGATCGCATGCCTTTTGAGCCTTGTTCCTGGGAGAGCCGTTGCCGGTCTTCGCGATCAGCCGACGGTGGATGGAACCGGATCGTCGGTTATGGTTTTCGCTTCCCTGCGCATGGAGGCGGCGGTGTTTGTCGCGAGCCGCGAGCCGATCTCCGCGACCTTGCCGGCCTCGCTCGAATAGTCGGCCACCGCCTTGGAGCAAAAATTGCCGCAGACCTCCAGCGCATCGCCGAATTCGTCGCTTCTTGCCAGGGCGTCGACCAGTTTCATGTTTTCCTCGCACCGGTGTTTGAGGAAACCGAAGGCTTCGATCTGATAGCGCAGCATCGACTTCGCGGCGTTGGCCTGCAGGCGCGCAAGCGCGAACACCAGCTTCGGGCCGTTCGTCAGGAATGGCATTGCCGGCGCGGAGATATCTGTCCAGGGATTTGTTGATGCGGTTGGCATGACCTGCTTCCTCTGTTTATCGGTTTGCCAAAATAGGAAGTCGAGCGGCATGCGAGCCTTGATCCGGATCAAGGCCGATGGTTGGCGAGATGGCATGTTGCCGTATGGTGAAAGCGGTGATGTGGCATGAGGCTCCTGATATCACTTGGCGGAAACGCGCTCCTGCATCGCGGAGATGCCGTGACCGCCGATAACCAGCGCGAGAGTGCGGCACATGCGGCGATGTGGCTGGCGTCGGTAGTGAGATCGCATGAGGTTGTGATCACCCATGGCAATGGCCCGCAGCTAGGGCTGCTTGCGCTCCAGTCGTTCTCATATGTGGGCGAGCCCTCACGGCTCGATTTTCTTGGGGCCGAAGCGGGCGGGATGATCGGCTATCTCCTCGAGCGGGAACTCCGCAACCAGCTCGGCAGGGACCATCTTCTCTCGACCTTGCTGGCGCAAGTGATTGTGGATCCGCAGGATCCCGCCTTCGCGAAGCCGACCAAATCGATCGGCCCCTTCTACGAACGGACGCATGCGCATCAACTGCGGCAGGCCCGTGGTTGGGAATTCGCCGAATTCGATGGCCAGTTTCGACGCCTCGTAGCCGCCCCACGGCCCCTTATGCTCCTGGAGACGCGCAACGTGGAAATCCTCCTCCAAGCAGGGTCGACGGTCATCGCGAGCGGCCCGGTTCCGGTTGCGACCCTCCCATCGGGAGGATTCCAGGGCGTCGAGGCGCTTCCCGACAAGGATACCTATGCCGCATTGCTCGCACGGGAGCTGAACGCCGACGCCTTTATCATGCTGACCGATGTTCTGGCCGCGGCGGTGAATTTCGGTAAACCGGACCAGCGCCAGATCCGTCGGGCGACGCCTGCCATGCTCCGCGCCATCGAATTTGATCAAGCGACGATGGGTCCAAAAATCGAAGCGGGATGCGGCTTCGTCGACGCAACGGGCAAATGGGCCGCGATCGGAGCGCTTTCCGATGTGTCCCGCGTCCTTTGCGGCGAAGCTGGGACGCGCATTGTCGGATCGTTTCCCGGAAAGATGGAATTCTGGGACAACTGACCAGATCGTTTCAGGCTGGTTGCGGCGAAAGTCGCAGTGTCGCCAGGATCGCACCCACCTCATCGGGATGATGGCTTATCTTGAAGCCCAATTCACGGCACATCTTCAGCATTCCGGCATTTTCCCTGAGGACGATGCCTTCGATCTGCTTCAATCCGTCGGCCGTTGCATAGTCGATCAGGTGTCTCAGGAGCGCCCAGCCCAGTCCGTGCCCCTGCAAGTCGGAGCGCACCAGCAATGCATATTCCGCCGCTTCACGATCCGGATCGGCGGAAAGCCGCGCGACCCCGGCAAGCCGGCCGTTAGCGTTGTCGAGAGCCACGAAGGCCATTTCCCGTTCGTAGTCGATCTGGGTCAGCCGCAGAAGCATCTGATGGGGAAAGTGCTTGCGCTGGGCGAAGAAGCGCAACCTCATATCGTCCTGCGATGTCCTGGCAAAGAAATCCGGGTAGAGCCCTATATCGGCAGGCTTGATGGGCCTGAAGCGATAGAGAGTGCCGTTGAGCTCGACGTCCTTCGCCCAGCCAGCGGGATACGGCCTTATCGCGAGATCGGGATTGGGACCGGGTTGCTCGACGTCCCGAGGTTCGATCTCGATGCGGGCGTCGAGCGCGATCGCGCCCTCGCTGTCGGCAAGCAGCGGGTTGACGTCGAGCGAGCGGATGCAGGGGAAGTCCACGATCATCTGCGACAGGCCGAGAAGCGCACGGATGATCGCGGCACGGTCCGCCCGCTTGCGATCGCGGAAGCCGGCAAGGAGCCGGCCAATCCGCGTGTCGTCGATGAGATCGCCCGCCAGCACCCCGTCGAGAGGCGGCAAGGCGACCGCCGTGTCGTCTACGACCTCGACCGCGACGCCGCCGGCGCCGAAGAGGACAACCGGACCGAAGATCGGGTCGCGGCTCATCCCGAGGATCAATTCCTGGGCCGTCTTGCGCTCGACCATGGGCTGTACGGCAAAGCCTTCCAGACCGGCCTCCGGATCGTGCGCCGCCGCCCGGCTCGCGATCGCAGCCGCCGCGTCCCGCGCTGCGGCGGGCGTGCCGATGTCGAGAACGACGCCGCCTATGTCGGACTTGTGCGAGATCGTCTTCGAAAGGACTTTTACCACGACCTTGCCGCCATTCTTCAAAAGCTGCTTCGCGGCCACCTCCGCCTCTTCCGGCGAGCGTGCGACAATGATCCCGGGAACGGCTATGCCATAAGCCGCCACCGCCGCTTTCGCCTCCGGTTCGGTCAGCATGCGCCGCCCCTCCGCCGCGGCCTGCCGGAAGACGGAAAGCGCAGTTGCCCGATTGGCGCCGACGTCTTCGCCGTCGGAAGCCGGCACCCGCACCAGTGCTTTCTGCGCGCGTGACCAGTCGCCCAGATACGAAACCGCCTTCGCGGCGTCGGCCGGCGTTTCATAGCTGGCGATCCCGGCGGCGGTGAGGACGCGCCGCCCTTCGCCTGCGGCACGGGAACCGAGCCAGCAGGTCAGCACAGGTTTGCCGCTGATCGTGCCCGCCGCCGCCAGCGATGCCACGGCACGGGCGGCCTCGGAAGGCGAGGCGAGGGCGGTCGGGCAGTTCATAACGAGAAGGGCATCCGTGTTCGGGTCGCCGGCGACGATCCGAACCGCCTCCTTGTAGCGTGGAGCAGGAGCGTCCCCGACGATATCGACGGGATTGGCACCCGACCAGGTCACCGGCAATTCTTGGTCGAGCAAGGCGATCGTGTTCTCCGACAGCGGCGCAAGTTCGCCGCCGTCATCCATCAGTTGGTCGATCGCCAGCACGCCCGCGCCGCCGCCATTGGTGACGATACCGACCCGCGCGCGTTCCAGTGGCCGGAAACGGGCGACGGTTCCGGCGGCGTTGAAAAGATCCTCGATGGTCCTGACGCGGAGAATTCCGGCACGCCGCAGCGCAGCGTCGACGACCCGGTCGGCGCCCGACAAGGCGCCCGTGTGGGTCGCGGCCGCCTTCGCCGCTTCGGCGTGACGGCCGGGCTTTATCGCGATAACGGGCTTCACCCGCGCGGCGGCACGTGCCGCCGCCATGAACTTGCGCGGAGCGGGAATGGATTCGAGATACATCAGGATCGCATGCGTCCTGGCGTCGCCCGCCAGCATGTCGAGGCAGTCGCCTGCATCCACATCCGCCATGTCGCCGAGCGACAGGACCTGCGAAAAGCCGACGCCGTTGTCCGCCGCCCAATCGATGAGCGACGTGGCGATCGCGCCCGATTGTGAAAGCAGCGCGATATTGCCTGGCATGGCATCGAGATGCGCGAAACTGGCGTTGAGCTTGGCGTGAGGCAGCATCAGGCCGATGGTATTCGGTCCGATGATACGGAGAAGGTAGGGCTTTGCCGCATCGAGGATCGCCTGCTTCAGCCCGTTTGCAGAGGTAAATCCCGCCGTGATGACTACTGCGGCGCGTGTGCCCCTGCGGCCAAGCGCGTCTATGAGGGGCGGAACGGTTTGCGGTGGCGTGACGATGACGGCGAGATCCGGGACGCCCGGAACATCCTCGACCCGCACGTAACAACGATACCCAGCGACCTGGTCATATTTGGGATTGACCGGCCAGACGGCACCTTCGAAACCGCCCTTCGCCACGTTCTCGATCACGACGTGCC
>SCRB01000941.1 GCA_004299545.1 Rhizobiaceae bacterium | reverse complement strand
CGAGCATGCCGGTCGACTTCTCATAGAAGCGACCGCTCGAATTGAAGCCGGCGTCATAGATTGTCTCGGTGACGCTGGTGCCGGCCTCCAATCCCTCGCGAACCTTTTTCGCACGGCTCGCAGCGGCGTAGGCCTTTGGCGTCAGACCCGTCGAAGCCTTGAAAACCCGGTGGAAGTAGCTCGGGCTACGATCGACGGCTGCTGCCAGATGCTCCAGCGACGGCTCCTCTTCGCTTTCCTCAATGATGCGGCAGGCCTTCGCGGCCAGCGCGGCGTTCTCGCTGTCGAGTGACAGACCTTCCGGATTACACCGCTTGCAAGGGCGGAACCCCGTTGCGCGCGCGCTCTCGATCGTGTCGTGCAGCGTGATGTTCTTGGGGTTCGCCGTGCGTGACGGACACGAGGGCCGACAATAGACGCCCGTCGTTGAGACGGAATACCAAAGCTGGCCATCGGCGGTCTTGTCGCGGGCTACGACGCGCGCCCAGCGCGGGTCGTCCGCTACGGAAGGGGTTGGGCTACGAAGTGCCGGAAGAGGTTGTGCGTGGGTTGTCATCGTCATCTTCCCTGAAGGTTCTTGCTCAACCGTGCCTCTGATTCGCCCTGGCCACACTCCGATCCTTGCTTTCAAATCGGAAGAATACCCACCCGATTCCTGCCCGAAGGCCGAGAAAGGCGTCCACTGGCCCGAGAATGAGCGACAGCAATACGCGCGGTGCGACATGAGGTCCGCAGCAGGGTTTGTGCGGGCCTCAATTCTCCATTCGGAGAGAGCCTACCTTCGGCAAGCCATATGCGGCTTCGATCAGGCCTTCTTGATCAACCCGAGCTGCATCATGGCGGTCAGGCCGTCATCCAAGCCGTTTTCCTCGACAATCAGGCCATTGACGACCTTCAGCACGGTCTTGCCGGTGAAGTGCATTTTGCGGCCGGTCGCAGCCGGCAGGCCTTCGTAACCGGGAAGGACATCGTTCCAGGCGGCGCCGGTCTGCGTGCCGCCACCTTCCCACTGGCCGACGACATAATCGCCTTCAGCGATCAGATCGGCGGTGCCCCAGAAATTGAGATCGGGGAACGCAGCGCGGAAATCGGTCATGAACGCCTTGATGTCTTCGCGGCCACGGCGCGGCTCGTGCAGGGAATACTGCAGGAGCATATCGGGCGCCGCGATCTCATCGATGACCGCAAGATTGACGTCCTTACCCCAGAATTCGGTGAACCAGCGAACGACGACGGCCTTGTTGTCTTCTTCTTTGCTCATGACAAGAGTCCTTTCTTCAGCTTCGGGCGACCATCGAAATCGCTCGATGACCTGAAGAAAGGGATATTTGTCTGTCGTGCGCCTCAAACTCCGGTTCTTGCCTTCGAATTGGAAACGGCGTTCGCTGTCGACGCAGGCTATCATCGCGCGAGGTGAATGGCGGTTTCCTCTGCAATTTCGAATTCGAAGGCAAGAAGCGGAGTGCCGACGATGCGCATGGTCGCATCGTGCGGATATGCTTTCCATGATGCCGCCGGGCTATAAGGTCGCCTGCCAAACCAAGACCAACACAGACACGATGTTGGAGATGATTCCTGACGGAGAATCTCTCGATCGGTGGACCGAGATGTCGACGGTCCAGGTGATGCGCAACGTCAACGGATACACGCTCTCCGGCTTCTATGCCGGCATGAGGGAGGCGTGGGCGAACATGTTTCCTTGCGGCGCGACGGAGATCGTGGAACGCGGACATGAACGGCTTCAACCGACGTTGTATTGGTCGCATGCCTGCCCGCTCAACGAGAATACGGGCCAACCGGAATATACGTGGTTCAAGGCCCTGATTCGCGGTGGGAATGTTGTTGTCGTGCATGAGGCATTCAAGTTCGAGCCGTCTGCTGATGCCGTTGAATTTTGGCTGACGTTTCTCCGTGAGCTACGGGTGCCATACCCGCAGCCTTTTCTCACGCCTTCTCGTATCTAGGGTTGAGCGTTTCGACCTTTCACCCCTGCAGCCGTTCCCACATCTCCCGATCCCGTTCGGCAGTCCATATTTTAGGCGCGTCTATATCAAGCGCCTCGTCGTATGCGCGGGCGACGTTGAACGGCAAACAGTGCTCGTAGATCGCGAAGGACGAAAACTTCGAATCGCAAACTGCACGGCACGCATCCCACTCCTCCTTGAGGGACCCGCCACCAAGAGCCACCCGCGCAACAGGCCTGTATGTCGACGAAACGAAATCGGCGGTGCTCGAGAGCGCCGTCTCGACTATGGCTTTACCGATGAGTGCGTCGCCTCGACCGGGTGCGATCGCATCCGGATCGAACGCTCGAATGGCAGCTAGCGTCGTCGGCCAGTCTTCGAAATGGGCGTCCCCGCAATAGCAGGCCGAGCGATATTCCACGATGTCGCCTGTGAACATCACGTTCGCGTCGGGCACTTACGCCACGATGTCGCCCGCGGTGTGGGCACGACCCAAAAACATGAGGTCGACGCGTCGGCAACGCCCCCGACGATGCAGCGAGCAACGCCGCTCCCTCGAGCTTTGTAACCGCTTACATGATAAGACGACAGGGAGCTTTCGCTGCCGATGCGGTTTCATTTTCGGCAAGGCATCGTGACAAATTTCGACTATGGGATAGCGGGGACTCAGCGGTTCCACGGTGCGGACCGACGACGGATATTGCCATGGCTCTCTTCGAATGGACCCTCCTGCTCCTGCTCGGATCCGTCCTTCTCGCCGGATTGGCGCGACGGCTCGAGATTCCTTATCCGGCCCTGCTCGCTGTCGCCGGCGCAATCCTTGCATTTCTGCCTTTCGCGCCGCCGATTACCATCGAGCCGGAACTGGCGCTCGCGCTTTTCGTCGCTCCGGTCCTTCTCGACGCCGCCTTCGATACCTCGCCGCGCGACCTGCGCCGTCATGCCGTGCCGATCGCCTTGATGGCGCTCGGCGCAGTCCTCCTGACCACGGCCGCGGTCGCGGTCGTGGGGATACAGGCGTAACTAGAAGGTTCCTTTCGAGGACTTCGTAGTTGCGTACGTCTAGGTCGACCACAGACGAGCGCCGATCCAAGGGATTGACCCCTGCCAACCAGTGGAGGGTCGGTCAGCGG
>SCRB01000940.1 GCA_004299545.1 Rhizobiaceae bacterium | reverse complement strand
TGAAATTCGTTCGCTCCGGGACCATCGAAAACGAGGCCGACGCGCAAAGATGGGAGCGGGGCTACCTTTTTGCAGGGCAGCGTGCAGGCTGTGGCGATTGGCCTGTTTTGCTTTACCGCAATCTATCTGATCGTCGACCCATTTACGCAGATGGCGGCGATCTATCTCTGTTTTGGCTCGATAGTCACGGTGGCGGGGCGTAATTATGGCTCTCCGCGGATGGTTTCCGTCTTCACATCGGCTTTTCTGCTGCCGGTCGGAGTGGGGTTGGCATTGAGGGGTGACATCCCGCACATCCTGCTCGGCCTGATCATGGTCCCGTTCTACCTGATCGTCGTGACGACCGCGGCGCAGGTCAGGCAGGTTCTGTTTTCAGCGGTCACGGGTCATCGGCAGGCCAGGCAGATCGCGCAGCGGTTCGATCGTGCCCTCAACACCATGCCGCATGGGCTTGTGATGCTCGATTCGACGGGACGGATCGCCGTTGCCAATGCGGAAGCGGCGCATATCGTCGCGGCACGCTCGCCGGACAATCTCATCGGGCGCAGCCTGAAATCGCTCATGATGCGCGGCATCGCCGCAGGGTTGCTCGATGCGGGAGAGTGCGACTTCGCCGAAGCCCAGTTGGCGACGGCTCTGCGCGAAGGGCGGGATCGCAAGCTGTTCCTGAATTTCAGGGACGGACGCCATCTCGAACTCTCATCGAGAGCGGGCGGCGACGAATTGGGGGTCGTCATCTTCGAGGATGTGACAGCGCGCGTGGAAACGGAAGAAAAGGTCCGTTTCATGGCGAGCTTCGACGGCCTCACCGGGCTGGCCAACAGGGCATTCTTCCATGAAACAGTGACGAAGATCCTTGCGACCGGGGAGCGGCAGCGTTTGTGCGGTCTTGCTGTTTTCGATCTCGATGATTTCAAGACCATCAACGACACGCTTGGCCATCCGGTCGGGGACGGCGTGATCTATGCCGTGGCCGAGCGGCTCAACGCCTTCGCAGATGAAGACGTCATCGTCAGCCGTTTCGGCGGCGACGAGTTCATGGTGTTCTTCAACAATGTAACGAGCGAATACGCATTTAAGAGTCATTTGGAACAGATTTTTGCCGCGTTGCAGGAGGATGTCGATATTGCCGGCAACATGCTGAGGATCCAATGCAGCGCGGGTGCCGTCCTCGCGCTGGCCTCGGAGATCGACGTCGACCAGATAGCCGTCAAGGCGGACCTGGCGCTCTACAGGGCCAAGGATGGCGGCAAGGCGGGATGGCGGCTGTTCGAAGCTTCCATGGACGCGGCGTTCCGCAGCCGGCAGATCATGAAGGCCGATCTGAGGAGCGCGGTCGAGGCGCGGAGTCTCAGGGTGGTTTACCAACCCATCATCTCAATGGAGTCCATGCGCATTTCGAGTTGTGAGGCGCTGTGCCGGTGGGATCACCCGGAACTGGGGCCGATTTCTCCTGCCGTCTTCATTCCCCTGGCGGAAGAGATGGGCATCATTTCGCAGATTTCCGCCTTTGTCGTGGCGCAGGCGTGCATCGAATGTGTCAAGTGGCCCGAGCAGATTTCCGTTTCGGTCAATCTCTCTGCCAAGGATTTTCGCAACCGGGCCATCCTGGACAAGATATGCGATGCGCTGGCATCGACCGGCCTGGCCCCGCATCGGCTGGAGATCGAGGTCACGGAAACCGCGCTTCTCGACGACAAGGCGGCAACCAGAATGCTGCTGGATGAGCTGAAGGACCTCGGCGTCCGGATCGCCCTGGACGATTTCGGTACGGGCTATTCGAGCCTCAGCTATCTGCATACGCTACCCCTCGACAAAGTGAAGATCGACAGGAGCTTTCTCCTTGACGTAACGCGTAGCCAGCGGTCGCTCGAATTTTTGAAAGGCATCGTCAACCTGTCCCGGCCGCTCGGATTGAGCGTTACCATCGAGGGCGTTGAAACATTCGAGCAGCTCAAGATACTGGCGCGCGAAGTCAAGCCAGATCTCGCACAGGGATTTCTCTTCGGTGCCGCACTGACGGCCTCCGGCATCGACACGATGTCGAACACCGTCTGGCCGTTCGCCACCGAAATCAGGCGCGTGGATCACGCCGCGCGGCATTGAGAGGATACAGCGCCTGTTTCGCGCCGGCGGTTATTAAGGTTAATTTTGGGTAAATTCGATCCGTAAGCGTTTCTGCTTCAATGAAATCCGCTTTGGGTTTACCCTTCCTTCCGAAGAACGGGGGGCCGGGGCATGGATATCGGGGCGGAAGCGCATGATCCGGAGGGTGCGACAAGCGATCCGGGGATGACGACTTTTGCGCGCCACGTTCTCGCTGTCATGGAGCATATAGAATATCGTCTTTGCGAGAATGGCGAGGATTTGGAAGATATCTTCCGCCTTCGTTATAATTCCTATCTCGCAGTTGGGATGATCGGTGCCAATTCCTCTCATATGATCGCCGATGATTACGACCGGATGCCCAACGCCTATATCTATGGTGTCTACTATGACGGTAACCTCGTTAGTACGGTAAGACTCCAGCACGTTACCCGGGAATTCGCGACGTCTCCGAGCGTGAAGGTCTTCGGTGACGTGCTCGAACCGCGCCTGGCAGCAGGAGAGACTTTCATCGATCCGGGGCGTCTGGCGGCGGATCTGGAATGGTCCTCGACGTTGCGGGTCCTGCCTTACATCACATCGAGGATCGGCATGCTAGCCTGCCGATTCTTTAACGTGTCGGCCTGTTTGCAGGCGATCAAGGGCGAACATGCGGCTTTTTACAAGCGTGTCCACGCGGCCGAGCCCCTGGTGCAGGCGCGTAACTATCCGGGGCTGAACTGCGCCGTCGATCTATGGCAATCGCCGTGTCCGCTCATGTGGGAGCAGGGAATGGCCCGTTTTGCTTTCTTCCGCTCGACGCCGTTGGAAGAACGCCTGCTGTTCACCCGGTCCAGCGACGGCTACCGGGCGCCATTGACCATTCTGCCGAGCGCCAAATATACCAGCTATGCGGCCTGAACGCGTTGTAACGCGATCGTTTTTCCCCTGACGACAAAATAGGCGGGTCGCAAATCGCAATGAGGCGGACTCCATGCACCATCTTACGCCACTCGTCTCCCTGATCGCGGGAATTCTCATTCTCGTCATGCCGCGGCTGCTCAACTATATCGTGGCGATCTATCTCATCGTCGTCGGGCTTCTCGGGCTGTTTCCGCATCTCGCCGGATAAACCAGAGCGCTGCCGTCGCCTTCAGCGCAATGGAAAAGCCGGAATGGGAACGGGCGCCGGATTGCCGCGGCAAAACGTGGCGCTGCAAAGACCTCCCATTGCTCTCCGGTCAGCTTTTCGCTATGTCGGGGCAGCGATTTGAGAAGGGGTTCGATATGGCAGATCATTCGCCGGCCATGCCAGTGGAACTGGGCGCCGAGATGGACTATCCGGAACATGAGAAGAGCTACCGCCTTTTTCTCGGCCTGGCGAAATATGGCACGCTGCATATCCTTGCCGTGCTCATCGCGATGGCTTGCGCGTTCTTCGCCGGTTTCGGCTTCTTCTCCTCGCTGATCGTCTTCATCCTGATATCGGCCATCGGCATATACATGTTGCGGTCGGCACCGGCGCATGTTGCCTGACGGCCGTCACGGCCGGCCTTCAAGACGACTTTCTTCGTCCAGCCGAGAGGGGATCAGCGGTGGGACAAACGGTATTCATACCCAGGGAAACTGCGGCTGATGAGCCGCGTGTCGCTGCTTCGCCCGATACGGTGAAGCGGCTGGCCGGGCTTGGCTTCGACGTAACCGTGGA
The DNA here is from genome assembly GCA_004299545.1 of Rhizobiaceae bacterium. Lineage (GTDB taxonomy): Bacteria > Pseudomonadota > Alphaproteobacteria > Rhizobiales > Rhizobiaceae > Mesorhizobium_L. Next base: position 4,470 of record SCRB01000940.1, on the reverse strand, counting down.
AAGCGGTGCGGGCGTCCTGTCGCGCATTCCGGACGAGGACTTCGTGAAAGCGGGCGCCAGCATCGGCAAGGCGTCGGACGCCGGCAAGGCGGACGTGGTGCTCAAGGTAAGGCGGCCGGGTGACGACGAGATCGCAAGCTACAAGAAAGGCGCTGTCGTCATCGCGACCATGGACCCTTATCAGGCGAGCGCGTCGCTCAACCGCATGGCGAAGGCGGGGTTGACGACATTCGCCATGGAATTTATGCCGCGCATCACGCGCGCGCAGTCTATGGACATACTGTCGAGCCAGGCCAACCTTGCCGGTTATCAGGCCGTGATCGATGCGGCTGCCGAATATGACCGCGCGCTTCCCATGATGATGACGGCGGCGGGGACAGTGCCTGCGGCCAAGGTGTTCGTCATGGGTGTCGGCGTGGCGGGCCTGCAGGCGATTGCGACCGCCCGACGCCTCGGCGCGGTCGTCACGGCGACGGATGTCAGGCCTGCCGTGAAGGAGCAGGTGCAGTCACTCGGCGCCAAATTCCTTGCGGTCGAGGACGAGGAATTCAAGGCAGCGGAAACGGCGGGCGGCTACGCCAAGGAGATGTCGAAGGAATACCAGGCCAAACAGGCAGCGCTGACGGCGGAGCACATCGCCAAGCAGGATATCGTCATTACGACGGCCCTGATCCCAGGCCGACCGGCGCCGCGGCTGATTTCCGCCGCGGTCGCGGCCTCGATGAAGCCGGGCTCGGTGATCGTCGATCTCGCCGTCGAACGCGGCGGCAATGTCGAGGGAGCCGAAGCCGGCAAGGTCGTCACTGTCGCCAAGGGCGTCAAGATCGTCGGCCATCTCAATATGCCGGGACGGATCGCGGCTTCCGCCTCGCTGCTTTACGCCAAGAACCTCTATACCTTCCTCGAAACGATGGTGGACAAGAGCACCAAGACGCTGGCCGTCAACTGGGACGACGAATTGGTGAAGGCGACGCTTCTGACGCGGGACGGCAAGGTCGTGCATCCGAATTTCGCCAATGCTGCGGCTGCGGAAAGCCCTCCTGCCGAGTCTCGACCGGCTGCTGTCGAAACAGCCGCCTCCGGGGGCAAGCCGGCTCGTGCCAGGCAAAGCAGCGGTGCCGCCAAACCCGCAGGGGCCAAGCCTGCCGGGACCAAGGCGCCTGTCCGAAAGACGGCCAAGCCGAAGGGTGAGAAATAATGGACAAGCCCGCTCTTCAGCAGGCCCTCGATCAACTGGACCATGCCGTTACCTCTGTCCGGGTCGCAGCCGGGACCGGTGCCGATCTCGGCGGCCATGTGGCAGACGCCGCCGGCGCTGCGGCACATGCGGCGACCGGCGGGGCGATCGATCCGCTCGTTTTCCGCTTCGCTATTTTCGTTCTGGCCATCTTCGTCGGCTATTATGTCGTCTGGTCGGTGACGCCGGCGCTGCACACTCCCCTGATGTCGGTGACGAACGCGATTTCCTCCGTGATTGTGGTAGGGGCGCTTCTTGCCGTCGGTATATCCTCTTCCGGCTTGGCGACGGGCTTCGGTTTCGTCGCGCTCCTGCTCGCCTCGGTCAACATCTTCGGCGGCTTCCTGGTGACCCAGCGCATGCTTGCCATGTACAAGAAAAAAGAGAAGTGAGCCGATGTCAGTGAACCTCGCTTCCTTCCTTTACCTCATTTCCGGCATCCTCTTCATCCTCGCTTTGAGGGGATTGTCGCATCCGACGACCAGCCGGCAGGGCAATCTCTACGGCATGATCGGCATGGCGATCGCCATCCTGACGACGCTGGCGCTGGCGCTGCCCTCCGCGGGGCGCTTCGGGCTGATCGTTCTCGGCATCGCCATCGGCGGCGGGATCGGCGCCTTCATCGCCCGCAAGATCGCCATGACGGCGATGCCGCAACTCGTCGCGGCCTTCCATTCGCTCGTCGGGCTCGCGGCGGTCATGGTGGCGGCGGGTGCCCTCTATGCGCCCGAAAGCTTCGGCATCGGCGCGCCGGACGCCATCCGTACCGAGGCGCTGATCGAGATGTCGATCGGCGTCGCCATCGGCGCCATCACTTTCACCGGCTCCATCATCGCCTTCCTCAAGCTCAACGGCAACATGTCGGGCAAACCGATCATGCTGCCGGCGCGCCATCTCATCAATATCGTGCTCGCGGTGGCGGTTGTCCTGCTTATCGTCGGACTGGTGACGACGCAAAGTCATGCCGCCTTCTGGCTGATCGTTCTCATTGCGCTGGCGCTCGGCATCCTGCTGATCGTGCCGATCGGCGGCGCCGACATGCCTGTCGTCATCTCGATGCTGAACTCCTATTCGGGATGGGCGGCGGCCGGCATCGGCTTCACGCTCGGCAATCTGGCGCTCATCATCACCGGCGCGCTGGTCGGATCATCGGGCGCGATCCTGTCCTACATCATGTGCAAGGGCATGAACCGCTCGTTCCTGTCCGTCATTCTGGGCGGTTTCGGCGGCGAGACTGCCGCGGTGGCGGATGACGGCATCGAGCGCACCGTCAAGCAGGGCTCGGCGGACGACGCGGCCTATCTGATGAAGAATGCGCAGAAGGTCATCATCGTACCGGGATACGGCATGGCCGTGGCGCAGGCACAGCACGCGCTGCGCGAGATGGCCGACAAGCTCAAGGCTGAAGGGGTGGAGGTCAAGTACGCGATCCATCCGGTTGCAGGCCGCATGCCGGGCCATATGAATGTGCTGCTCGCCGAGGCCAACGTGCCTTATGACGAGGTGTTCGAACTGGAGGACATCAATTCCGAATTCGCTCAGGCCGACGTCGCCTATGTCATCGGCGCCAACGACGTGACCAATCCGGCCGCGCGCGACGACAAGTCTTCACCCATCTACGGCATGCCGATCCTTGAAGTCGACAAGGCCCGCACCTGCCTCTTCGTCAAGCGCTCGCTCGGCTCCGGCTATGCCGGCATCGACAACACGCTGTTCTACAAGGATGGCACGATGATGCTGCTGGGCGACGCCAAGAAGATGACCGAGGATATCGTCAAGGCGCTCGCCGAATAATCCGCCACGCGATCTATTCTCGAATCCATGCAAAACCGGCGATATTCCCAGGTATCGCCGGTTGATTTTGGAGTCAGTGCCGGTGGCGCTTTTATCGCGCGACGCGCAGCCGGAAGCTGCTCACGCCGACCGCAAGGTTGATTCCCGTCTGGGCCTGAACGCTGACGGGCTGCAGTGTGAAGCTGCGATGTGAGCCGCCGATCAGGACATTCGCTCCGCCCCCGACAACGGCGGAAGCATTGGCGCTGGCGCCGCGATAGGTGCCTGCCAGCGCACCTGGGCCGGCCCACGCCTTGGTCGGCGCAAGCACCAGCCACTGCATCACCGCCTTGTTGGTCACGCCGATATCGAGCCCGAACTTGCTGACGGTGCCGTAATATTTCTCCACGCGATGATGCGGATTGGCCGGCGTGAAGGTGCAGTCCATCCTTTTCCTCGAACCGATGATGGCTCCGATTCCGCCGGAAATGGTGCATTGCAGCCTGCCGAGGCGCTGTGCCTCATTGGCGCCATGCGTCGCTGCGAGCGCGGGAAGAGACAGAAACGAAAGCGCCGCAGCGCCGGCGACCAGTATTCTCTTCATGATAGCTCCTTGGGCTGAACGAACATCAGACTACCGGTCCTAACAACGAAGCCGCCGATCCATCGTTCCATCGAACGAGGCGTATGCGGCAGATGCGAGGAAGATGAACGGCAGGCCATTGCGCCGCGGACCGGATAGGCCGGTGACGCAGGAGTGAACCCGGGAGCGAAGCTTTGCGGTTCCCTTACGCGGTCAGCTGGAGGTCTGGGTACGGGCGAGCCCGTCACGGGCCGGCTTGTAATTCGGATCGAGCTGTGCGGCGCGTGCATAGGAGCGCGCGGCACGCTTCTTGTCGCCGCGCCGTTCGTAGACGAGTCCCTGATTGGTCCAGCTTTCGGCCGAGTTCGGGTCGATTCTTATCGCGGTGTTGAAATCCGCGAAGGCGTTGTCGTTGTCGCCCGTCGCGAGATAGGACAGACCCCGCGCATCATAAGGCTCGGCGGCGTTTGGCGCGCGCGAAATGGCGCTGGAAAAGTCGTTGATCGCCTGCGCGTGCTGGCCGCGAGCCTGGTAGATCATGCCGCGGCCATAATAGGCGCGGCCGTCGGTGGTGTTGAGGTCGATCGCTTTCTGGAAGTCGGCGAGAGCCTGGTCCAGATGGCTTGCCTGGCGATAGACATCGCCACGTCCGATATAGGCTTCGTCGTAATTGGGGTTGATCTGGATGGCGCGGGCGTAGTCGGCGACCGACTGCACGTCGTTGCCCATATAGTGCTCGATCAGGGCCTTGTTGGCATAGGCCTGATAGAAATTCGGGTTGAGTTTGATCGCCGTGTTGAAATCGTCGAGCGCCTGGCTGTATTTGCCCGCCCTTCCGTAGGCCGTGCCGCGGACATTATAGCCTTCGGGATCCTGT
>SCRB01000939.1 GCA_004299545.1 Rhizobiaceae bacterium | reverse complement strand
CAGATGACATGGTCGGGATTGAGGATCTCGACATCGCCAACCGTCTGGATATCGCCGGCCAGAACGGCACCCGGGCCTTGCTTGCGCACGACCATGCGCTTCGGGCCGTCGCCTTCCATCTTGATGGCGATTTCCTTGATGTTGAGGACGATGTCCGTCACATCCTCGCGTACCCCGCCGATGGAGGAGAATTCATGCAGCACGCCGTCGATCTGCACAGCCGTCACGGCGGCGCCGCGAAGCGACGACAGAAGCACGCGACGCAGCGCGTTGCCCAGCGTCAGGCCGAAACCGCGCTCGAGCGGCTCGGCGACAAGCGTCGTCAAGGTCTTTCCCTTGGAGGAGAATTCCACCTTGTTCGGCTTGATCAGTTCCTGCCAGTTTTTCTGGATCATCTAGTTTTCCTTCCTCTTCCCCGCCACCATCCAATCGTGGCGGGCGAACTGGAAAGCCGCAGAGGAGCGCCGGACGGCGCTCATGCGGCCAAGATAAAATCAGACGCGCCGCTTCTTACGCGGGCGGCATCCATTATGCGGTATGGGAGTTACGTCGCGGATGGATGTAATGGTGAAGCCGGCGGCCTGCAAGGCCCTCAGCGCCGACTCACGACCCGATCCCGGCCCGCAGACCTCGACCTCGAGCAGACGCATGCCATGCTCCTGCGCCTTCTTGGCGGCATCTTCGGCGGCCACCTGCGCGGCGAACGGCGTCGATTTGCGCGATCCCTTGAACCCCTGCGCGCCGGCGGACGACCAGGCAATCGCGTTGCCCTGCGCATCGGTGATGGTGATCATGGTGTTGTTGAAGCTCGAATTCACATGGGCGACGCCCGACGAGATATTCTTGCGTTCGCGACGGCGAACACGCGTGGCTTCCTTGGCCATTTTGTTCCTTTCAGTCGATCTCTACACCGCCGTAATGCCAGCGGCTCCACCTTAAGAAGGCAGTCGGGAGCAGGCAGTCGGCAATCGAAAAACCGGTTGCCAAATGCCGAATGCCGATCTGCCGTCTTACTTCTTCTTCCCGGCAATCGCCTTGGCCGGACCCTTGCGGGTGCGCGCGTTGGTATGGGTACGTTGGCCGCGAACTGGAAGCGACCGGCGGTGCCGAAGGCCGCGATAGCAGCCAAGGTCCATCAACCGCTTGATGTTCATCGACACTTCGCGGCGAAGATCGCCCTCAACCTGATAGTCGCGATCGATCGACTCGCGGATCTGCAGCACTTCCGCGTCAGTCAGCTGGTTAACGCGGCGCTCTGCCGGGATGCCGACCTTCGCGACGATCTGCCGGGCCAGCGACGGGCCGATGCCATGAATATATTGCAGCGCAATGACGACGCGCTTGTTGGTTGGAATGTTGACGCCAGCGATACGGGCCACGCCGCTTCTCCTTGATTATCAGCGCCCTGTCCGGGCATTCACATTTTTACAGCCGGACAGCACAACAGCGCCCGGCCCCGATCCTCACATTTCGATCGGCACCGACCGCTTGAATTGAAAGCGAATTGGTGCCGCATATGATGGAATTGACTCTGAAAGTCAACTCCCCGCCGATATTTCCGTAACCCTCATCCCGCTCCCAGCAATCCGTCGATTGCGGCGGTCACGGCTGCAATACCAGCCATGCCGTCGACCTTCTTCAATTCGCCAATCCCGGCATAATAGGAAGCAAGCGGCGCGGTCTTTTCCCGATATTCCCCGAGCCGCCTGCGGAACGATTCGGGATTGTCGTCCGCCCGCACCTGCCCGCCGGCGGCGCGCGTTTCAGCGACGCGGGACTCCATGCGC
>SCRB01000938.1 GCA_004299545.1 Rhizobiaceae bacterium | reverse complement strand
CGTGCATTAGGCTACCGAAGACTACAGGCCCTCCGTCAACCGCTGAGCGAAAAAACGCGGAGCCGATTGCCGCGGATCACGGGACGCAGTTGCTCAAATGCCGCCGTCCTGCCCCTCCTTCTCCAGTGCGAGCGATCGCGCGGCATCGGCCTTGATCCGCTTCACCATGGAGCGAAGGCCGTTCGAGCGCTGCGGCGTCAGGTGCTCGTCGAGGCCGAATTCCTTCAGAACCGCCTCGGCGTCGATCGCGCCGATCGCGCTCGCATGCTTGCCGGAGAACAGCGCGATCATGATCGCAACGAGGCCGCGCACGATATGCGCGTCCGAATCTCCTTCGAACGTAAGGATGGGATCATGACCATCCTGCCGCGAGGTCAGCAGCCACACCTGGCTGACGCAGCCTTGTACCTTATGCGTCAGGTCGCGTGCGGCTTCGGGATAAGGCGGCAGTTCATTGCCGAGATCAATGATATAGCGGTAACGGTCTTCCCAATTGTCGAGGAAGGCGAAATCGTCGCGGATGGTGTCGATCGAGAGGGACATGATTTGCATATAGGCGAGGCCGCCGCCCGCGTCACGGAAAAAGCAATCCGCCAGGGCGATGCGGTTCAGTCCGCCTTTACGATGGTTCCGGTTTTAATCGAGGTGTCGAGCGAACTGTCGGCCGCAGCCGATTCCTCGCCCTCCTTCCCGGCATTGTCCTTGCCGAAACGGGCGTCGAGCATCTGATATGCGACCTTGGCGCCTTCGCGGGCATGGACGCCGATCGTATAAAGCGCCGATTTGCCGACCACGCAGACGTCCGGTTTGCGCTCGCACATGCCGGCTATATCGCCAGCGGCTTCGCGCGCCGCCTGAAAAGCCTCGACCGGGTTCACCAGCCTGTCCTTGTCTCCGCCAGTGCCGAAAGGAATGACCAGCAGCACCAGCCCGAACCAGAACGCGGTTTTGATGAGAAAGCCCATTTCCAGTCCCTCGCTAAAGCGCCGCATTGAAACCGATTTACGCGAAGCGCTTTATCTCCCTGTTTTCTGGCATGTCGTCAGCCGAAAACTGATCCCTTTCGGGCGACATGCATGAGAGCCGCACTTCACGTCCCGTACGGCCCCTGTCCAAGTGCAGGATCGCACAAAGCCGCGAAGGAGCGATTTCCGAAACAGCTAAAATTTTATCTGAATGCGAATGAAACCCGGCTAACGCACCGGATTCGCGACGAGGCCCGTTCAGATTGCCTGAGAAAAGCGCGGTCATCAATCGCGTAAATAGATGAAATAAAACAATAATTTGATTATTTTGTAAATTCCGCAAATCCGCTTCGGGCTGGGAGGAATGCGGGGCATGCCTTACGGCTCGTTTACTATGCGGGCATTTCAGGCGGAATGCGGCCGTTTTCGGTGCCGTTTGCACCTTTCCGACGCCGTCAAATTCCCTGCCTTTATCCATTCCTTAAAAGCTCGGTGCGAGTTTCCGCCTGTGACAACGATCCGAAAAATCGGACGGATGGAAAGCGCGTCGTTTTGAGTTCCGCGGCTTCTAAATGGAATGACTGGATCGCCGGCCTCGCCGCCGGATGCGACAGGTTCGTGCATCGCTCGGTTGGCACCGAGGCGGAGCGCGAGCGCGGTCGGCGCTTTGTCGGCCTCGTGCTGAGCGCGCCTTTCTTTATCGTTCCGGCTGCCGCGCTTGTTTCATTCGGCCACGCCGATTTGCCGCTGGTCGCTGCATGCGCCTGCGTGATTGCGGGCCTGTGCTGGTCGGCTGCCGCGCTTCTCGCCGGCGGAGTGCGGCAGGGCCCGTTGGAAGGCGCCGCGTTCGCGCTCGCGACGGCCGCGATGCCTTTCTTTATTGCCTTTGCGGGAGGGCTTGCCTCGCCTGTTTCGTTGATGGCGCTGGCGCTTGTCTTCGAAGCCTGGTGGGTGGGGCGCTCCAGAGCCGCCGCTTTCGCTGGCATTCTTGCTGCTTTGTTCGCCGTGACTTCCGGGGCGGTGCTGGCGGACCGGCTTATGCAGCCGGCAGGCGGCCTGCCGCTGCAATGGCTCATACCGCTTCTTTATGCAGCCACCCTGTGGTTGCGTCTCGACAGGCCGCAGCGCGAACAGCAAGACAACGCCGGTTCGAGACTGTCTTCCCTCGAAAGCCTGATCGACGGCGTCGTTCTGCGCCTCGCGCGGGCGGGAGAAGTGATCGACGCTTCCGCTCAGGCCGACGGCTTGTTGCGGCTGTCTCCCTCCTTGCTGCTCGGCACGGGTTTCTTCGACCGCATCCATCTTGCCGATCGCGTTGCCTATCTCTGCGCGCTTGCCGACATGCGCGAAGGGGCAGGGCGTCAGTGCGTCGAGATCAGGTTTCGGCTGCCGCGCCAGACGGGAGAGGAAGGGGACAATTATCGCCCTTTTTCGATCGAGTTCATGGATGCGGGAGAAGCGGGTTTCCTGGCGCTCCTTCGCGACAACGAAGAGATGGTGGCACTGCGCGACGACCTGGCACGGACGCGCGAAGCCGCCGATAGCACCGAGGTGGCGAAGAGCCGCTTCCTTGCCGCCGTCAGCCACGAACTGAGGACGCCCCTCAACGCCATATTGGGCTTCTCCGACATGCTTCTCCAGGAAATGTTCGGAGGCTTCGCCGACCCGAGGCAGAAGGAATATGTCGGCATTGTCCGCGAATCCGGTCATCATCTGCTGACGGTCGTCAATTCCATCCTCGATGTCTCCAAGATCGAGGCCGGCACCTACACCATCGCGCCCGAGCCTTTTGCCTTCAGGGAAGCGGTCGATGCGTGCGCGGCGATGATGAGTCATCAGGCGGAAACGAAATCCGTGACCATCAGCGAGAGGGTTCCCGCCGCGATCGGCGATGTCTGCGCCGATAGGCGCGCGGTGCAGCAGATCCTCATCAACCTGCTCTCCAATGCGGTGAAGTTCACGCCGGAGCGCGGCGATGTGGAGATAGGAGCCCGGCGGTCGGGTGGCCGGCTGAGCTTCTGGGTCAGCGATACCGGCATCGGCATCTCGGAAGAGGACATGGCCCGGCTGGGGCGCCCCTTCACCCAGATCCGCAACGACTACACGCGCCAGTTCGAGGGCACGGGGCTCGGCCTGTCCCTCGTCAAGGGCCTGGTGTCGCTGCATCAGGGCGAGATGAGCATCGAAAGTGCGCCCGGCAAGGGTACCTTGGTGACGGTCACATTGCCCGTCGATGGGCCGGCACCGATGGAAAGGGAGTCTACGGGACAAACGCCGGTCGTGCTTCCAGGGCGAGTGAGAGAGGAGGCGTCCGATGGGGCGAAACGCAAGACAGCCTGAACGCCTGGGAGATTTCTCCTTCCTCGGCTGGGCGGTCCATGCGGCCGGCGACGCCATCGCACGCAATCCGCTGGCGGTCGGCGGATGCACGGCCTTTCTGGTGACGCTCTCTTACGTCTCGGCAAACGCGCTCTGGTATCAGCCGCACTTCCATCAGGGTGCATTCTTCTCGACCAGGCAGAGTATGCACCATCAGTCGCTGCCCGGACAGCACGTCAGGCCGAAGCCTGTCGCAGGGCCGGCTTCAGAGGCGCACGCTCCGGAGGCGCGGCGCATGCCTGCCCCCGCCAGCGCTGCCGTGCCAGCAACCCCCCCGAATCCACAGCAGAGCCAGGCTGCACAGCCCTCGGACGCCACAAAACCGGATACGGCGGTTCTCGCGGTGCAGGCGGCACTGACGGAGCTGAAATATTATGATGGCCCGATCGACGGGCTGCAGGGACCGCAGACGCATAAGGCCGTGGCGGATTTCCAGAAAGCGGCGCATCTCGACGTTTCCGGCAATATCGATACCGCGCTACTCGACCGGCTGAATCTGAGCGGCCCGAAGCCGACCGTCGCCAATGTCTCGTCAGTCTCCACGCCGCCCCAACCACAACCGCGTCCCATGATCGACGCCTCGCTGACGCAATCGGTCCCCAAGCAGGAAAGCGCCGACAATGCAGTGACGAAACGGAACATCCGCATTCAGGCCGGGTTGAAGGCCTTCGGCAACA
>SCRB01000937.1 GCA_004299545.1 Rhizobiaceae bacterium | reverse complement strand
GTCACACACGCCGGTTGTATCGCGCGGCTTTTCCTTCTCGCCGCGATAGTCATCGGATTGCGAAGAGCCGGACAGCCCGGAGGCGGTGACGGCATTCCCGCCGTTGAGAAGGTCGGCCATCGTCGTCCCGAGCTTGATCAGATTGTTGATCATCTCGAGATTGGCGTCGCGGGCGCCCGAGTTCTGATCCCAGCTGTCATGGACCGTGCCGGTCGGAAGGTTGCCGAGTTGGGTGAACCAGGAGGCGACATTCCCTAGACTGTCGCTGGTCGCCTGGCTGGTTGCCATGGCGTTGACGGTGGAATCACGAAGGCCGGCATAGGCAGTGCTGCCGCCCCCATAGTTCAAGGGAATGGCGCTCAGGTCGGTGCCGCCAAAGGCAGGCAGCCATTTCCTGGTGATGTTGCCGACGTAGCCTTGGGTTTCCTTGAAGGGCGGAATCCCGCCGTACTTCTGGACGTTGAGCGGGCCGGAATTGTAGGCGGCAAGCGCCAGGTTCAGGTTGCCGTTGAATTGCTTCAGCTGCTGCTTGAAATAACGGGCGCCGCCTCGGAGATTGTCCTCGACGTTGTATGGGTTGACACCAAGGCCGCTCGCGGTATCCGGCATCAATTGGGATAGTCCGATCGCGCCAGCGCCGGATTTTGCGCAAGGGTTGAACCGGCTTTCCTGATAAACCAGCGCCAGAAACTGCTTTTCGTCGACGCCTTCCTCACGCGCGACACGACGAACCAGGCCGGTGATCTCGGGATTTGCGTTCGCCGCAGCGACCGGATCGTCCTTGCGCCCCGGACGATACATGGCGCAGGTCACGCTGGTGCTGACGGCGTCGCGCTTCTTGTCGACATCCGAGATGTCCGAGGTCGCCCGGTCCCGATGCTCTCGCTCGCCCTTGACCGTTTGATCCTTGACTGGAATGTCGGCGAGCGCCGGACAGCCGATCGTGAGGGAGGCCAGCAGACCCGAGAAGACCGCTCGTTTCATGGGGCAGCCTCCCAACCGCAGAAGTGATGCAGCCATGACGAAGGGTCATCGCCGTAGCGCGCCCTGAGCGCCTCACACTCCTCCACCGTTTCCTTGCGACCGGACAATACCTTCACCAGATCGGGCATGGGCGAAAGATCGAGGCGGGCAATGACGGAATCGTTGCCGTGCTTGATCAGGAAGGCGCGCTTTTCCGGCGGCGTGTTGCGGATAAAACTAAATTCCTTGAGCGTCAGTCCGAAGCGCCGGATGTAACTCTCCTCATCGGCGCGCGGGTTCGGGAAATGGATGTTGGTGGCAGACTGCTCGATCAGCGTGTGGGACGTCCGGGCTCGGGCGATATCAGCCGCCGATTGCGTACCAAAACCGACGATCCCGTTGAGCTTACGGATCGTCTTCATCTTGTCGATGATGTAGTTGGAAAAAGTCTCGTCCGAGAGCAGCTTCCAGCCTTCGTCCATGAAGAAGAGCATAGGATCGCCGGTCAGCAACTCGTCCAGACGGTGGAAGAGGTACATCAGCGCCGGGGTGCGGAGCTCCTCGTTGTCGAGGATGCTGGTCATGTCGAATCCGAACACGCGGCGTCCGGAGAAGGACAGGACATCATGCGGCGCGTTGAACAGCCATGCTTTCTCGCCTTCGATCCACGGCCGCAACCGGGCGCTCAAATCGTTGGCGTCCGCCCGCGACCGACCGATCAGCAAACCGGACAGGTTGGTCAGCGTACGCTGCGCGGCCGGCTCCTGCATCAGGCGCCCAAGCGCGCGTTCCAGTGTATCGTCTTCCTCCCGGCTGACGTCGGAGCGGCCAGCGGGGCGCAGCATCGCTCGCAGCAGGCGAAGGAGAAAATCGCGATTGGCGGCAGTGTTTTCGAGCTGCAGCGGATTGAAGCCGGTCGGCGTGCCCGGTGACAGAACTTCGTAGTCTCCGCCGATGGCGCGGATGAAAATCTCGGCGCCGCGGTCCTTGTCGAAGAACACAGCGCGCGGCCGCGGCGAGATCCGAAAAGCCTGCGCCAGCAGGAAGGCAAGCACGACGGTCTTGCCAGAGCCGGTTGGTCCCGTGACGATAAAATGGCCGATGTCGCGCTGGTGGAAATTGAACTTGTATGGCGTCTGGGAGCTCGTCTCCAGGATCGTGATCGGCAGCCCCCAATGAAGCCCGTCCTGCTGACCCGAGGCAAAGTTGTGCATCGAGGACAGGCCCGCGAAATTGGCGCTGGAGAGCATGGACCTGCGTGCGATGTACGAATGGTTGCCCGGCAGTTGCGCCCAGAATGCCGCCTCGAGGTTGATGTCCTCGCGCAGCCAATTGATATTCATTTCGGTCAGACAGGCGCCGAGTTCCGACACGGCCTTGTTGACGCTTTCGACATCTCGGGCCAGGCACAGCAGCGTCAGATGGTGGAAGCCGAACACGGCTTCCTGGTTCATCAGGCTGTTCAATGCGTGATCGATGTCGGTTTCGACGGAGCTGCCTGCCTCGTCCGATGCCCGGATCTGGCGTTGGAGCCGAGAAATCCGCTCCTGTGCGATCGGCTTGTCGGCGATGGTGAAGGACTGTGTCAGGATAAATTCGTGATTGACCTGCAGGAGCCCGTCCAGCATGCCGGGACCAGTGAATGGCGGGTATTCCTTGATGGAAAGCATCGCGCCGTAGCGATTGTCGTCTGCCACAGGCCCTTGAGCTTGCATGGTGCGCTTCCCAAAATGAAGTCGGGACGCTCCGACATAGTTGCGCAATCCCATGCGCGGCAGGCGCATGCGACGAGGAACGCCACAGGTCAGGATAGTGTTGAAGAATTCTGAGGGCTCGGAATAGGGCTCGCTATCGCGATGGATGATGCCGAGGGTGCGTGCTCCATATTTTTGGAGCTCACGCACCATGTTCTCGGTCAGGTCTTCCAGCTCGCTAATCGCCTCGCGCTGGCGTTCTTCCTGTACCTGGCGGCCGGCGGCGCGATCGAGAAACCGGAGGATGGACTCGCCTGTTCCCAGCGCGCCGCGCATGGTGGAGCGTATGACCGTGAGATAGAGCTCGTTGGTGAACATGCGCTTTGTGCGCAACTCGGCCATGTAGCGCGTGTTCAAGAGATCGCAGAACGGATCCTCGAAGGTGCCGCCGAGTTCTGCCTCCACCTGAAGGCGGATGACGGTCGACCAGAGCGAAAAGCGGCTCGATCCGAGTGCCCGTATCATCGTGTTCTGGACGACGGAGCGCATGTTGAGCTCCGCCTGATCCTCGGTCTGGAAGAACAGTCCATCAAGCTTGATGACAGAGAGGAGCGAACCGTTTTCCAAGCGGATGACGGAATCCGAGATGTGCCGAAGATAGGGGATGTGTGTCGCCATCGGCCGTTCCCGATGGGCGATATTGCCGAATCCGAGTTCCTCCCTGACGAGTTTGAGCATGTCCCCTGCCCCTCTCACGGTCCGTAAGAGTTGGCGCCCCAGAACACCTTGTTCGGCGTCCGCGGCGTCTTACGGCTGGCGACCTGCAGCACGTCAAGGATCCGGCCATCCCATGCGCACAGCGAAAACAGCACGACGTAGCTGACCGGGGCAACCAGCAGCGACCAGAAGGTGTAAGAGATCAGCCAGGCGATGATGCTAAGGCCGATGATGATGACGACCGCCATATAGGGAACACCCCAGAGCGTTGGCGATCGCGTCAGGCCAATCACTAGCGGAGTGAGAGCGGGCCGTTCGTCGGTGAAGTCGGGCATGGCTA
>SCRB01000936.1 GCA_004299545.1 Rhizobiaceae bacterium | reverse complement strand
CATGAATCGCGCCGCATCGACAACCAGCTGCGCGGCCGCTCCGGCCGCCAGGGCGATCCGGGCCGCTCGAAATTCTACCTGTCCCTGCAGGACGATCTGATGCGTATCTTTGGATCGGAGCGGATGGACGGCATGCTGCGAAAACTCGGCCTCAAGGAAGACGAGGCGATCATCCATCCCTGGATCAACAAGGCGCTCGAAAAGGCGCAGACGAAGGTCGAGGCGCGCAATTTCGACATCCGCAAGAACCTGCTGAAATATGACGACGTCATGAACGACCAGCGCAAGGTCGTGTTCTCCCAGCGTATCGAACTGATGGACGGCAAGAACGTCAGCGAGATGGTGGCGGAAATGCGCACGGACCTGATCGACGATCTCGTCGCCAAGCACATTCCGGAAAGCGCCTATGCCGAGCAATGGGATACTGCCGGACTGAGGGAAGAAGTCGAGCAGCACCTCAATCTTGACTTGCCGGTTGACGAATGGGCCAAGGAAGAGGGCATCGCCGAGGAAGAGATTCACGAGCGTATCACCGCGGCGGCGAATGCCGCGGCCAATGAGCGGGCGGAACGCTTTGGTGCCGACATCATGGCCTATGTCGAGAAGTCGATCATGTTACAGACGCTCGATGCTCTCTGGCGCGAGCATCTGGTCAATCTCGAACATCTGCGCTCGGTTATCGGCTTTCGCGGCTATGCCCAGCTCGATCCGCTGAACGAATACAAATCGGAAGCCTTTGAGCTGTTCCAGACCATGCTCGGCAACCTCCGGCAGGTGGTCACGGCGCAACTGATGCGCGTTGAACTCGTGCAGGATTCCGAGCAGGAGCCGCTTGAGGCGCCGCAAGGCTTCGCCCGCCATCTCGATCCCTCGACCGGCGAAGACGATTTCGACGAACAGGTCATGACCCTCACGCGCGAAACGCAACGCACCGTTCCTGCCGAGGAGCGCGACCCCCGGAACCCTGCGACATGGGGCAAGGTCGGCCGCAACGAACAGTGTCCTTGCGGGTCCGGCAAGAAATACAAGCACTGCCACGGCGCCTTCGCCTAATTCGGGACCATCCGTCGATTCACACGGCAAGGCCGGTTCGTCCTCGCGCCCTGGCCTCTGCCGCCCGCGCTCCCTATCTAAGGAAGTGGCGTGAGAGCGTGGTGTGGGAAAATGAATACCGGTTTTCCGAAAAGATCATGCTCTGACAAAGAGATAGGAGCATGATGCGATGCCCTACAACTTGAGCAGACGCACGATCGCGGTGATTCTGGCCATCATTGCCCCTGTGGGGCTGAGCGGAGCCAGTTTCGCCCAGACCGGCAGTTTCACCGTTTCGCCGCGGGTCAATGACAACGCGCTCAGGATACAGATCGAGCGCAACCAGATCCAGACCCAGACCTATCAGTTGCAGCAGCGGATCTATCGCGAGCAGGATCGTCGCACGGGCATGCAGCGCCCTGCACAGCCGGACGTTCCGGTCTTTCGTTCGACCTGCACGCCGACCAACGGCGTCCCCTGCAACTGATCGGCTGCAGCCGCCGCCCGATACGGATGGCGCCGCAGCCTGAGCCTCAGTCGGGGAGTTCCGTGGTCCCGCGCCCCACCAACGGCAGGAGCGCCATAGAGGCGACCGCGGCGAGGCATCCGACGAAGAACGCCGAAGGATAGCCGAACGCGCCGGTCACCAGCCCGACGACGGGTCCGGTAAGGCCGAGCGCGACGTCGAGGAAGGCGATGAAATTACCGACCGCGCGGCCCCTTTGCCCGGCGGGAACCCGTTTCGTCGCAGCGACCCCCATGGCAGGGAAAATCAGCGAGAATCCGAGCCCCGTCAGCGCCGCACCGAGATTGGCGACGGCAACGCCGGATGCCGCCAACAGGAGGAACTGCCCGGCCGTTTCCACACAGAGCGAGATTGCCACGACTCGTCCCGCACCGAACCGGTCCGTCCAGTTCGACCCGATCAGCCGGACAAGAATGTAGGCCGCTCCGAAGAACGCGATCGCCGTCCCTGCTCCGGCCCAGCCTTTCGCGGCGTAGTCGAGCGGCAGGAACGCCGCCATCCCCGCGAACGGAACGGTCGCAAGGAGGAGCACAAGGCCCGGTTGCCATATCAGGCGCAGGACACGATGGAACGGAACCCGATCTCCTCCCATCGCTTCGACGGCAGGAACGCCAACGGCAACCGCGAACGCAAGAAGCGGCGTAACGATCGTCAGCAGGGCCACACCCGTGAACCCGTAGACATGATGAACAAAAAGGCCGAGCAGCCCACCGGCCCCGAGCGCCGCATACATGGCGATTCCCTGCCACGACATGACCTTGCCGGTACGCTGAGCACCAATGCGCGCTATGCCCCAGCTCATCGTGCCCGTAATGAACAGGCTTTCGGCAAAGCCGAGCAGCAGCCGACCCACGAGCAGCACCGCCAGCCGGGCCACCGGTGTTCCCGGCAACAGCGCGGAAGCGAGATAGAAGATCCCGCTCAGGGACGCGAGCGGAAGGCCGATCAGGACCGCCGTTCGCGGGCCGCGACGATCAGCCAACGTCCCGCCGCGGTGCCGCGAGACGATGGTGACGAAGGACTGGACGCCGATCACCCAGCCGACGACGAAGCCGCTGAAGCCCAGCGTGTCGTGCACATAAAGCGATAGTGCCGGCAGCGGCGCGGCGATGGACAGGAAGCCGAGGAAGACGATCGCGACCATAGGCGCGAGGCCTGTGACGGCGCTTCGTTCGGAAGGTGCAATAGCGGAAAGTGTCACGTCAGTCATGCTTACACGCTCGTTCCGAAAGCCGCGTTGACGAGCGGCTTGGAGATGGCGCGTTGAGTGACGTTAACGCTTACGGAGAGATAGGCCCCTCTCTGTTGACGCGGTCCTCTATTGCACCGCCGAAGAGAGGTCAACCCCCCAATTCTGCCGAGCATCGCGGTTTGTTTGGCATACCGCGCGGGCCCGTCGAACATCGGCCCTTCCAACCGTTTCTTAAAGGATTGCCTGTATAAGGAAGGAACCGGAAGCCTGCCCGGGAGAAAGCTCCTCCGGCCGGGTTGAAAAACAACGAGATACCGGAAGCAGGGTGCCGAACGTGCGTTTCTCCGTTGCAACGACGGCCGAACGTGTTTTGCCCGGGCGCATCGCGCGGCTCGGCCGGCCTTTCTTTGCCCGGCTGGATGCCCTTCTCTTTG